>CAJTYO010000016.1:0-25504 GCA_910584045.1 uncultured Oscillospiraceae bacterium
CAGCGAGGAGGGCCAGCGCATCCAGGGCGAGTCCGGCGCGGCCATCCCCGCCTATCTGGGTCTGGAGGATACCTGGTCAAAGTCCTTCGGCGCGTTCGACTACATGTTGGATCTGGACCAGTGCTACGGCCAGTTTGACTACGCCATCCAGTACATCAACAACGCCAGCCGGCGCAAATGGAAGTCCGGCGTGGCCGACGAGATGGTCAAGATCTACAACGGCGCCGACATTGACAGCACTTTGGCGCATATGCAGGAGATCGCTGACTACTATGTCACGTCTGAGTGAATGTGAGAGGAGGGTATTTTCTTGAAGAATAAGATAAAACTGTCCGCCGCCGCCCGGCGGGAGGAGAACTGGGGCTGGTTCATGGTGGCCCCCACTATCATCGGTTTGATCGTCCTGAACCTGTGGCCCTTCGTCCAGACCATCTATGCCAGCTTCTGCGAGCACCTGGGCTTTGGTCACTACAAGTTCATCGGTCTGGGCAACTACGTAAAGATGTTCGGCAACACCGAATTCTGGAAGGCCACCTGGAACACCATCTTCTTCTGTATCCTCACGGTGCCTGTGGGTGTGATTCTTGCCCTCTTCGTGGCCATCCTGCTCAACGCCAAAGTGAAGTTCAAGGGCGGCTTCCGCACGCTGTTCTTCCTGCCCCTGGTCTGCGCCCCCGCCGCCGTAGCCATGGTGTGGCGCTGGATCTTCAACGGCGAGTACGGCATCCTCAACCAGATGCTGGGGGCCAAGATCCAGTGGATCACCGACCCCAAGACCGCTGTGATCGCCGTGGCCATCGTCTCGGTGTGGAGCAGTATCGGCTATGACGCGGTGCTGCTGCTGGCGGGACTGCAGAACATCCCCAAGACCCTCTACGAGGCCAACAGCATTGACGGCGCGGGCAAGGTCCGGCAGTTTTTCACCATCACCCTGCCCATGGTCTCTCCCACCATGTTCTCCGTGCTCATCATGCGCCTGATGGCCTCTATGAAGGTGTACGATCTGATCTATATGATGGCGGACGAGACCAATCCGGCGCTGACGGATATGCAGAGCCTGATGTACCTGTTCTACCGCTCGTCCTTCATTGCCGGCGAGCGCGGTTACGGCTCCGCCATCGTGGTGTGGACCGTGGGCCTGATCCTTCTTGTGACCCTGATCCAGTTCCTGGGCCAGAAGAAGTGGGTTACTTACGACATTTAAGAGGGAGGTATGGACATGAAGAGTACAGATTCCCTGCGGCGCTCCTATGCCATCAACAAATTTGTCACCTATTTCTTCCTGATCCTGGGCGCGCTGATCATGGTGTTCCCCTTTGCGTGGATGATCCTCACCAGCTCCAAGACCGTGGCGGAAAGTCTGGCGGTGGACCCCGTCATCATCTTCCCCGCCAAATGGATGCTGGACAACTTTAAAGACGCCATCGCATCCCTGCCCTTCGGCCGGTTGTACTGGAATACCACGCTGATGGTGTTCTTCCGTGTGATCTGTGCGGTACTGTTCAGTTCCATGGCGGGTTACGCCTTCGCCAAGCTGAAGTTCCGGGGCAAGAACCTTCTGTTCGGCATCGTGCTGGTCCAGATGTCCCTGCCCAGCCAGATCTTTATCATTCCCCAGTACCAGATGGTGGCCAAGATGGGCATGGCGAATACCATTTTCGCCCTGGTATTCCCAGGCCTGGTCAGCGCATTTGGCGTGTTCTTCCTGCGCCAGACCTATATGAGCATTCCCGACGAGGTGGGCGAGGCCGCCTATCTGGACGGGTGCAACCAGTGGCAGACCTTCTACAAGGTCATGTTCCCGCTGACGGGCACCTCCGTGGCGGCGCTGACCATTTTCACCGCGGTGTTTGCCTATGGCGATCTGATGTGGCCCCTGGTGGTCAACTCCGATCTGAAAATGATGACTCTCTCCTCCGGCCTCTCTACGCTGAAAGGCCAGTTTACCACTAACTTCCCGGTGCTGATGGCCGGCTCTCTGCTGGCGATGCTGCCGATGATCGTGCTGTATCTGATCTTCCAGCGGCAGTTCGTGGAAGGCATTGCTGGTACAGGCGGAAAGTAAGCGGCTTTGCCTGCCTCCGCCGGGACGGCCGTTTGACCGCGCAGCGGTCCGATGACGTCCCCTATTCCTCCGCGTCCGAGGGGCGCGGCCCAACTTTGCGTTTCTCTTCTTCCTCTTTTAGACAGCCCCGGCCCGCTTTTGCCTGCCGGGGCTGTCACACTAGACTACTATGCGAGGGATCGAGCTATGATCGTATATGATAAGGGGAACGGGACCTATACCCTGCATACCCGCCGTACCACCTATCAGATGAAGGCGGACGCCCACGGGGTGCTTCTGCACACCTACTACGGCCCCCGGCTGGACGGGGAGGACCTGAGCCGGCTGATTCAGTATGCCGACCGCGGCTTCTCCGGCTCGCCCAACGAGCTGGGCCGGACGGACCGGACCTACTCTCTGGACACCCTGCCCCAGGAGTACTCCACCTGCGGCGTGGGGGACTTCCGGCTGCCCTCCGCCGAGGCAGAGCAGGCCGACGGCAGCCTGTTGCTGGATCTGCGCTTCGCCGGCGGGGAGATTCGAGCGGGGAAATATGCCCTGGAGGGTCTGCCCGCTTTTTTCGGAGATAGCTGGGAGACGCTGTCCGTGCGTCTGCGGGACCCCCACTCCGGGATGGAGGCGGAGCTTCTCTACGGCGTGGACGAGGAGGATGACCTCATTACCCGCGCGGTGCGCCTGATCAACCGGGGGAAGGAGACGGTGCGCCTGCGCCGGGTTATGTCCTTCTGTCTGGATTTCCGGGGGGCGGACATGGATTTGATCACCTTCGACGGCGGCCATGTGCGGGAGAGGCGGCCCGCCCGGGCCCCGCTGCGCCCCGGGGTGCAGAGCGTGGGCAGCCTGCGGGGGACCTCCAGCCACCAGCACAACCCCTTTGTGATCCTCTGCGGCCATGACACGGGGGAGGACCATGGGCTGTGCTACGGGGCGGCGCTGCTGTACAGCGGCGGTTTTCTGGCCTCGGCGGAGCGCAGTCAATTTGAGGACTGCCGCCTGGTGATGGGCATCCATCCCCACCACTTCTGCTGGACCCTGGCCCCGGGGGAGACCTTCACCGCGCCGGAGGCGGCCCTCGTCTGTTCCCCCGACGGTTTGGCGGGCATGACACGATGCTTCCACCGGGCCATCCGGGAGCGCCTGCTCCGGGACCCCTGCCGGGGCCGCCGGCGACCGGTGCTCATCAACAACTGGGAGGCCACGGAGTTCCACTTCGACGCGGACCGCCTGGTGGGCATCGCCCGGGAGGCGGCGTCGCTGGGCGTGGAGCTGTTCGTCATGGACGACGGCTGGTTCGGCAGCCGGGACAGTGATATGAGCGGCCTGGGCGACTGGACGGTCAACGAGAAGAAGCTGCCCGGCGGCCTGGAGGCGCTGGTCCCCCGGATCAAAGCCCTGGGAATGCAGTTCGGTCTGTGGATCGAGCCGGAGATGGTCAGCGAGGACAGCGAGCTGTACCGGACCCATCCCGATTGGGCACTTGGAGCCCCAGGACGGCCCCAGGCCCGGGGCCGGGCCCAGCTGGTGCTGGACTTCTCACGCCGGGAGGTGCGGGACCACATCTACGAGGCGCTGCGCCGGGTGCTGGACAGCGCGGAGGTGGACTACATCAAGTGGGACATGAACCGCTCCCTCTCCGACGTGTGGTCCGCCGCCCTGCCGGCTGACCGACAGGGGGAGGTGTACCACCGGTATGTGCTGGGGGTCTACGACATGCTGGAACGGCTCCACCGGGACTATCCGGCGATGCTCATGGAGGGCTGCAGCGGCGGCGGCGGCCGCTTTGACGCCGGGATGCTCTACTACACTCCCCAGATCTGGTGCAGCGACAATACGGACGCGATCGACCGTCTGACAATCCAGTGCGGCACCGCCTTCTGCTATCCTGCGGGCACCATAGGCGCCCATGTCTCCGCCGTGCCCAACGCCCAGACCGGCCGGTGCACGCCCATGGAGACCCGAGGCGTTGTGGCCATGTGCGGCACCTTTGGCTATGAGCTGGACCTGTCCCGCTGTACGCCGGAGGAGAAGGAGACCGTCCGGCGGCAGGTGCAGACCTATAAGGATCGGGCCAGACTCATCCAGGAGGGGGATTACTACCGCCTGACGGACCCCTTCTACGAGGAGCGGTACGCTGCATGGGAGCATGTCTCCCCGGACCGGCGGGAGGCCTTGGTCTCCCTGGTGACCGGCTCCGCCCGGGCGGCGATGCCTTTTTTGGCCCTGCGTCTGAAGGGGCTGGATCCGGCCAGGCGCTACCGCGTCAACGGCGGGGAACTGTTCGGCGGGGC
This sequence comes from uncultured Oscillospiraceae bacterium, assembly GCA_910584045.1. GTDB lineage: Bacteria > Bacillota > Clostridia > Oscillospirales > Oscillospiraceae > Pelethomonas. The sequence goes on from CAJTYO010000016.1 coordinate 4,354, forward strand.
CGCGCTGATGTACGCGGGTTATCCCCTGCCCCTGTTCCAGGGGGATTATCAGGCGGTACAGCTGTATCTGGAGGCGGTTGATTAATACTTTTTCTTGAGATGTATTGTGTAACGGGTGGTTTCACCATCCAAATACACATTGGCTGACGGTTCATTTGTGGCAAAATGACACAGGCCGGAAAGGCGGTGATCGACCAGCAGGAGGGAACCGAAGGGGGAGCGTCTAGGGATGACCTAGGCGCTCCCCCTTCTTTATAGCCCTCTCGTAAGAGCGCACTTACTCACCACCAGCAAGCTGGCGGTGGTACTGCCTGCGGCAGTCGTGTGCCCTCCGGGAGCGGCTCCGCAGGACGCTCCTTCCCTGCCCAGTATGGACAGGCCAGCAGACGCCAACGTCGGCTTGTGCATCGGACGCCGCTGCGTCGATGCGCCGGGGGCTTGGGGGCGGCAGCCACCAACAAGCTGCGCATATACTGGGGCATTGCTTGCTACTACTATCAGCACTGGGGGTTGACGGTCATTCCCATTGGTGGTATATTTGGAGCGAGACAAATCGGCAAATCGAGACTTAAGGAGGCCATATGAAAAAGTATATAGTTGCTATGTCACTGCTACTTTTCCTTTCTGCTTGTGGGAAGGTTAATGGAACATCGTCCCAACAGACTGAAGAAATCCCAATGCAAACATCTTTGCCACAGTTAGAAGCAACAGAGTGGCAAACACTTAGTACGGACGCAGTTGCATTTAACCTTACTGGCAGCTTCGATAATCCTAATTTTGCGTATGTATTCGACCACACGGACACCGTTCCTCTTGACCAATTAGTAGCCTTCTCTCTGGTTGCTGATGCGGCCAGCGAGAGTGCACACGATGAATTGCGTGGCCGCTTTTTGGAGGCTCCTAATACCGTCTTAACATATCTTGTGCTTTTAGGAGATCAGGTTACAGAGCTCTCAGGTTGGGAGCCTACATTAACGGCAGAGTTAATTTGCGGCTTCATAGCCGCTGCCGATGCCAGTTGGCACGACGGCTCTGCGGAATTTGTCTCAACCATGGCGGAATGTCGAAAAAACTATCCCGAAGGCCGCATTGCTGAACTTTTGGATATTATGGAGGAAGAACATACTGCGTCTATGGAACGGAACCATTCAAACCCCTAATTGAAAAGAGGCATTGTAGATTATCCCAGTTTATCGGGGGGGATTTCATCGTAAATAGTAAAAAGGAGCGTCCGCGCCCGGTGTTGCCGGGCGCGGACCTCATGTATATGTATGTTTCGATCAGGCTTGCCCCATAAACAGCCGGGAGATTGCGGCGGTCATCTGCTTAATGTTGGTCTGAGTGGTGTTGATGCACAGATCATAGTGGATGCGGTCGCCCCACTTCTGGCCGGTATAGTACTCATAGTAGTCCGCCCGCCGACGGTTGACGGCGGCGATGCGTCGCTCCAGCTCCTTGTCGGTGAGGTCCTCCTTCTCGTAGTTTTTCACCCGGCAGCGCTCTACCTTGCTGGGCATATCCGCGTACACAAAGATGCGGAAGGGCTTCTCCTCCCACAGGATGTAGTCCGCGCAGCGGCCCACAATGACGCAGTCGGATTTGGCTGCCATCTCCCGCAGGATGCTGCACTGCTCCCGAAAAATGGTCTGACTCTGGTCCATATTGGGATCGGCCATCATCCGGAAGCTGCGGCCGATGTGGATGGGGAAAGAGGTGATGGGTCGGTGTCCCATCACCTGCTGCACGTACCGTTCAGACAGCTCCGTACGCTTGGCGATTTCCTGCACGATCTCCTGATCGTAGTACGCGCAGCCCAGATTTTCCGACAGCCGTCGTCCAAATTCTCGCCCTCCGCTGCCAAATTCGCGGCTGATAGTGATAATTCTGTTCATAGTAGGACCTCCCTTTCGCTTCCACGGTTGGTTGTATGAAATATTCCGCCGGTGTGCGGCATGGCCGGTACGATACAAATATTATATACCAAGACGATCTTTTTTTCAAGTTCCATTGCCGGGGATCGGACCGCTAAAAATCCCAGCAGGGCATACCATGAACAGCCGCCGGCCGGGCAGGATTTTCTCGTGTCGTTTGCCGATATCCATCCCAGCAATTTCCGTTGGGTAGCTGTTCACCCATCGTTCCCCTCTTTCACTTGCTCGTTTGTCACCTCGTCAAAGTTGGTCCCCCTTTACCTTTCCTTTCGCCGCCTCCCTTTGCAGACAGCTGACTTTCTATGCCTTTGGGCAATTCTTTCTTTGACCTTTTCTACCCGCTCCCCTCATGCTGCCGCATTCACTCGTATTTCGCATTCGCCTAGGCATAAAAATAGCTTGCGGGTTACAAGCTGATTTGTGCTTGTAGCCCGCAAACTAATATTAGCGTCTGCTGTCCGGGAGCTGCCTCGCAAATAGATTGTATTTGTCAAATGAGCTCGCCGAAGAATTATTTTCCCAGCAGCGCTCGAATTTGAGCGGCGATATTGGATGCCGACAGCCCAAACTGCTCCAAAAGGGCGGCGGCGGGGCCGGAGTGACCGAACTTGTCGTTGACGCCGATACGCTTGACCGGCGTCGGGCAGTTCTCCGCCAGCAGGGAGCAGACCGCCTCGCCCAGTCCGCCGATGACGCTGTGCTCCTCCACAGTGACGATCCTTCCGCACTCCCGGGCAGCCTTCAGCACCAGTTCCCCATCTAGGGGCTTAATAGTAGCCATGTTGATTATCCGGACGGAAATTCCCTCTGCGGCGAGGGATTTCCCGGCATCAATGGCCTCGGGAACCATGATGCCCGTAGCGATAATGGCCGCATCGGTGCCCTCCTGGAGGACTTCGCCCTTGCCAATCTGGAAGCAGTAATCTTCGCTGTGGAACACCCGGGTGACGGCGCGGCCGAAGCGCATATACACCGGGCCGTCCATCTCATAGGCGGCCCGCACCATCTGCCGGGCCTCCACGTCGTCGGCGGGGCACATGACGGTCATGCCGGGGATGGCGCGCATCAGGGCGAAGTCCTCACAGCACTGGTGGCTGGCTCCGTCCTCACCCACGGAGATGCCCCCATGGGTGGCGCCGATCTTTACGTTCAGATGGGGGTAGCCGATGGTGTTGCGGATCTGCTCATAGGCCCGTCCCGCCGCGAACATGGCAAAGGTGGAGGCGAAGGGCACCAGCCCCATGGTGGCCAGGCCGGCGGCCACATTGATCATATTGGCCTCGGCAATGCCGCAGTCAAAATGACGCTCAGGATACGCCTTTTGGAAGATACTCGTCTTGGTGGCCCCCGCCAGATCAGCGTCCAGAACCACCAGGTTTTCTGCCGTGGCGCCCAGCTCCTTCAGCGCGCTGCCGTAGCTGTCGCGAGTGGCAACTTTCTTCACATCTGCCATGCTCACACCTCCAATGCCTTCCGGGCCGCGGCAAGCTCTGCCATGCCCTGGGCGTACTCTTCATCGTTGGGCGCCTTGCCGTGCCAGCCGGCGTTGTCCTCCATGTAGCTGACGCCCTTTCCCTTGGTGGTCTTCATCAGGATGCACGTGGGCTTGCTGCTTCCTTTATTCTTGTGGAACGCAGCGAAGGCGGACTCCAACTGGTCGAAGTCATGGCCGTCCACCGTTACCACGTCGCAACCGAAGGCGGCGAACTTTGCATCCACTGGCTCGCTGTTCATCACGTCGCAGGTCCGGCCATCAATTTGCAGTCCGTTGATGTCGGCGATGATGCACAAATTGTCCAGGCAGTAGTGGGCGGCAAACATGGCGGCCTCCCAGATCTGTCCCTCGGCCAGTTCACCGTCGCCCAGCAGGGCGTAGACGTTTACATCCCTGTGCAGAAATTTTGCCCCTTTGGCCATCCCGGCTGCGGCGGAGAGGCCCTGGCCCAGAGAGCCGGTGGACATGTCAACTCCGGGGACGGTGTTCATGTTAGGATGGCCCTGGAGATAACTGTCAATGTGCCGCAGGGTGGGCAGGTCCTCCACCGGGAAATACCCCCTGTGGGCCAAGGCGGCATAGAGCCCTGGCGCGGTGTGCCCCTTGGACAGGACAAAGCGGTCCCGGTTCTCCCACTGAGGATTTTTCGGATCAATTCGCATCTCCCGGAAGTACAGATAGGTAAAGATGTCGGCGGCGGACAGACTGCCGCCGGGGTGGCCGGCCTTTGCGCCGTGGGTGCCGGTCAGAATACCCTCCCGCACGCTGACGGCGGTAAGCTGCAGAGAGCGTCTCTCTTCAGGCGTCATAAAAGGTCCTCCTTAATATGTATAGTCAAAGAGCGGACGTGGAACAGTCCGCCGCTCCTTTTTATGTTAGTATAAAATAGTTCGGCGGCTATTGCAATAGCATTCCGGAATATTCCGGAAATATTTGTGCCTGTTCCGAAAACTGCACAGAAATCACAGTTGAAAATTCCTGTAAACTTTGTTAGAATACAGAGCAAACGGTAGAGCCTGATGGGCAAGGAGGAGCTATTCTGTGATCGTAGTACAGGGCAAAGGCATTTCCGCCGGTACGGCCCACGGGCGGCTGCACTGCTTCCACCGTGTGGGCGCCGCCGCCGCCAAATCCGCCGCCGGAGATCCGGAACAGGAGCTGGCCCGGCTGGTTCAGGCGCGGCAGGAGACCAAAGAACAGATTGCCATTCTGACAGAGCGATGCCGCCAGGAGGCCGGGGCAGACGCGGCCCTGGTGTTTGCGGCCCATGAGGAGCTGATTGAGGACGCGGGCTACATAGGGGACGTCGCCGAGTGCCTGCGGCAGAAGAGATGCACGGCAGAGTATGCTGTACAGCAGGTCGGCGCGGGCTTTTTTGCCATGTTTGAATCGGTGGACGACCCCTATATGCGGGCCCGGGCGGCGGATATATGGGACGTGACATGGCGGCTGCTGCGGAATCTGGCGGGTGCGGGATTCGGCGGCGCTATGCCGGAGGGGCCGGCCATCCTGGCCGCCGACTACCTGACACCGTCGGAGTTCATGGAATTGGACAGGGACCGGGTACTGGCTGTTGCCTCCCGGCAGGGCTCCTATGACAGCCACGCCGCCATTCTGGCCCGGCTGCTGCGTATTCCCGCCGTGTGCGGTCTGGGGGACCGCCTACAGCCGGAATTCCACGGGAGGGTGGCGTGGGTCGACGGAACGGCCGGGACGCTCATGGTGGTGTAACAGGCGGAGGTGTACGTTATGGATAGGACAATACTGTTTCTGGATCTGGATGGAACGCTTCTCAACGATCAAAAGGAGGTTACGCCGGGCAACCGCCGTGCTATCGGCGAGGCGTTGAGGCGGGGGCGGCGGATCGTCGTCACCTCCGGCAGACCGCTGAAGAGTTCTATGGCCCAGGCGCGGCGGCTTGGGCTGGCGGGGGACGGATGTTACGTCATCGCCTATAACGGCGCGGTGATCTACGACTGCCGGGAGGAGAGGGCCATATTCCGTCAGGCCCTGAACCCGGAGGACCTGTATCGGGTCTATGACGAGGCGGCCCGGCGGGGTATATACATTCAGACCTATGACCGGGAGGACGTGGTCATCGAGCCCCGCTGCGCGGAGGACAACGCCCGGCGCTACTGCGCCGCTATCGGGCTGGACTGGCGGTACATCGAGGATGTGCGGCGGGATTTGACTGAGGCGCCGGTGAAGGCGCTGCTGATCGACTATCACAACCGGGAGCCCTTGGAGGGAATGGAGCGCTGGCTGCGCACGGAGATGGCGGGACGAGTAGATTGCTTTTTCTCCAGTCGGTATTATCTGGAGGTGGTGGCCGTCGGCATGAACAAGGGCGCCGCCGTGGGGGAGCTGTGCGCCCTGCTGGGATCGGACGTCCAAGCATCTGTGGCTGTCGGGGATGAGAACAATGACGTGTCCATGATCCGTGCCGCCGGCGTGGGCGTCGCCATGGCCAACGGCGTACAGGCGGCCAGGGACGCGGCGGACTATATCACCGAGCGGGACAATAATCACGACGGAATAGAGGAGGTTATCCGGAAATTCCTGCTGTAGCGCCTGTGGTCTTCGTTGTTTTGGATGATATGAGAGCGGATTGTGTGCAAATATTTACCAATTCTAACAAAATCCACGTTTTTGCCTTGACAAATGGCAAGAGTGAATTATAATAAAATGCAAACAGGCTTTTATGCCTGAAAATACGGTTATGATAGAGGCGCGGCCGCCATCAGTAGCTCCCCGGATACGTCAGACAGCGTGGGGAGGGAAAGGGAACGCCGCCGAAGCAGTGGACCGCTGTCTGGCGGGAGACCAGCTGGGCCGACGGAGAATATCCGGCGGACTGTCACGGAAACGTGGAGAGCTGTCATGGCGGGCATCCGGTGCACACATGTGTTCGGTCAGTCATGATGGGATCATGACTGACCTTATTTTTTAGGAGGAAACACATATGTCAACCCCGAGAACCCGCAGAGCAATCACCGCCGTGCTGGCGGTGACCGCCTGTCTGGCGCTGGCGGCCACCGCCTTCGCCGCCGACGGCGAGGCCGCCGTCTCCAATATGCACGCCACCTTCTGGGCTCTGGTGCCCCCCATCGTGGCCATCGTTCTGGCGCTGATTACCAAGGAGGCGTACTCGTCCCTCTTTATCGGCATTCTGGTGGGCGCGCTGTTCCAATGCAACTTTGCACCGGTGGCCACTCTGGACACCATTGTCAACGACGGACTGGTCTCCGCCATCGCGGGCAACGCCGGTATTTTTCTGTTTTTGGTACTTCTGGGCATCATCGTGGCCCTGGTGAACGCCTCCGGCGGGTCCGCTGCCTTTGGCCGCTGGGCAGAGCGCAACATCAAAAGCCGCATGGGGGCCATGCTGGCAACCTTCGTGCTGGGTGTGCTGATCTTCATTGACGACTACTTCAACTGCCTGACCGTGGGCTCCGTCATGCGTCCTGTCACCGATGGGCACAGGATCTCCCGGCCCAAGCTGGCCTATCTCATTGACGCTACCGCCGCCCCCGTGTGCATGATCGCCCCTGTGTCCTCCTGGGCCGCCGCCGTCTCCGGCGTGGCCGCCGACTTGGACACCGGCATCAGCGGCATTGAGCTGTTTATCCGGGCCATCCCGTATAACTTCTACTCCCTGCTGACATTTGTGTTCATCATCGCTCTGGCTGTGATGAAGTTTGACTACGGTCCTATGAAGCTCCACGAGATGAACGCCCAGCTCAAGGGCGAGCTGGGGGCACTGGAAAACAGCGAAACAGACGAGGGCAGCGCCAAGGGCAAGGTCATTGACCTTATCATCCCCGTCATTATTCTCTTTGTCCTGTGCACTGTGGGTATGATCTATGTGGGCGGCTTCTTTGGCGTGGACGCCTGGGGCGGTACGGACTGCGCCGGCGACTTCATCGGCGCTTTCGGCAACACCGACGCCTTTATTGGACTGCCCTGGGGTGGTCTGGTGGCTTTGGTGCTCATTGTGATCTATCTGGTAGCCCGGCGGGTGCTGAGCTTCAAGGATGCCATGGCCTGTGTGCCCAAGGGATTCATCGCCATGGTACCCCCCATCACGATTCTGACCCTGGCCGTCAGTCTGAAGAGCATGACCAGCGCTTTGGGCGCGGATGTGTTCGTAGAGGGCGTGATGCGCGGCGCGTCCAGCTTCCTGTATGCCATGCTGCCGGCGGTGATCTTCCTGGTGGCCTGCGTACTGGCCTTTGCCTCCGGCACCAGCTGGGGCACCTTCGGCATCCTGATTCCCATTGTGGTCTCTGTGTTTAACCCCAGCAGCCCTCTGCTGACTATCGGTATCTCCGCCTGTCTGGCCGGCGCCGTCTGCGGCGATCACTGCTCCCCCATCTCCGATACCACCATCATGGCCTCCGCAGGCGCTCAGTGCGACCACGTGACCCACGTGTCCACTCAGCTACCCTACGCCATGACGGTGGCAGGGGTCAGCTTTGTGTGTTTCCTGCTCGCCGGTTTTGTGCAGAATGCGATAATCTGCCTGGTGCTGGGCGCGGTGTTGACGGTGGGTGCGCTGTTCATCATCCGGATGATGTCCGGCGGACAGGCCGCAGAGTAGCGGAGCTCATTTCTCAGGGTAGCGCCAGCAGTCCGTCTCATGGTCGTTGACCACCCCTACCGCCTGTAAAAAGGAGTAGATGACGACGGTGCCCACGAACTTCATCCCCCGGCGCTTCAAATCTGCTGAAATGCGGTCAGACAGTTCGGAACTGGCGCGGAGCTGATTATCCCTATTTAAAATGACCTGTCCCTGGGTGAAGCCCCAGAGGTAACGGTCAAAGGAGCCAAATTCCCGTTGAATTTTCAGAAAAGCGGCGGCGTTTGTGACAGCAGCCTCGATTTTTCGGCGATTGCGTACAATGCCGGGGTCTGTCATCAGCGCCGCCAGCTTTTCCGAATCATATCCGGCGACGGCGGCGGGGTCGAAGCCGTCAAAGGCCCGGCGGAACGCCTCCCGTTTTTTCAGAATGGTGATCCAGGATAGGCCCGCCTGAAAGCCTTCTAAAATCAGCATTTCAAACAGTTTTTGATCGTCATGCTCCGGCCGGCCCCACTCTTGATCGTGGTAGGCGGTGTAAAGTGCGGAGCTTGGATCAGCCCAGCGGCATCGATTTAATTCCATAGGCAGGGCACCTCACTTTCATCCTTATTGTAGCAAATTTCTGCTTTTAGCACGGGTTAAAGCATAAATTGTACGCTGTTTTACGGGTTCTGGGGATCGATGTCCACGAAGGGGACCCTCTGCCGCAGGGCGTACTCCAGAGTTCGGCGGGTGCCGCCGCCCGCGCCGTCATAGACGGCGATCACCAGGGCGCTGTGATCCACCATGTACCGGTTCCGCCGAAGCATACACCCCCGGGTGTACTGGTCCTGTACCAGTGTCTCCAGATCGCACTGGGCCAGCAGAGAGCGCCACCGGTTCCGGTCCTCCTCCGGCCAGCCGTCGGCCTGGCTGGGGCAGGGGACGGCCGCCTCCAAGCTGACATCCTCCCGCCGCCGCCGCAGCGCCAGCACGGCCTCGGCGAAGTAGAAGTCGCAGCCCCGGGCCATGCCGCAGATAAAATGCCGCATCCCCTCGTCATAGGCAGCTTCCACAGCGTCGTACAGCTTTTTCTTCAGCGCCGCGCACCGCGGGTCTGCCTCGTCGCCGCCCCAGGGCAGCTTCTCTGGCCGGTGGCCGGTAAAGCAGCAGGTACAGCCTCTCCCTCTCATCCGACAAAACTCCTTGTAAATTCGTTGTGGCTGTTTACCATTATAGAACAAAAATTCGTATTTGTAAAGAGCTGAAAACAAAAAAGCCGGCCGGCATGGGACGAAAATTTTCCGTCCCATGCCGGCAGTCTAGCTTTTTACCGATATTTCCCCACGATCTCCGCCAGACGGTCCCACTGTGCTTCCATGTCCCGCACCAGCTTGCACTGGGTACGGCAGCGGTCCAGGTTCTGGCGCTCCCGGCTGATATGGAAGTACACGTCCCCCTCCAGATAGTCGGTGAGAAACCGCATCCCGCACTCCAGGGTCATCAGCTTGGCGCCCCAGGGCAGATACTCGATCTCCTTGGCCGTCAGGGAACCCTCCGCCCCCTCCAGGAAAGCCTGGGTGTACGTCTCAAAGAGATCCACGTCCAGATTGACCTTGCTCAGGTCCGTCTCGTCCTCGGCGCTGTGGTTGGCGCCAAAACGGATGGAATCACCGAAGTCATTGATGGCCAGACCTGGCATCACGGTGTCCAGATCGATGATGCACAGCCCCTCGCCGGTGCGCTCGTCCATAAGGACGTTGTTGAGCTTGGTGTCATTGTGGGTGACTCGTAGGGGCAGCACCCCGTCCCGCAGCGCCTGGAGGGCTGTGGAGCAGTCCGCCTCACGCGCCAATACGAACTCGATTTCCTCCCGGCACTCCGCTGCGCGGCCCAGCTTGTCCGCAGCCACGGCGGCCTTCAGCTTGGCCAGGCGGTCCTCGGTGTCGTGGAAATGGGGAATGGTTTCGTGGAGGGTATGGGCCGGATAGTCCTGCAAAAGCCGCTGGAACCGGCCGAAGGCCCGGCCGGAGGCGGCGAACAGCGCCGGCGTCTCCGCCGACTGATAGCAGATCGTACCTTCCACAAATGGGTATATCCGCCAGGCGCCGCCGTCCCGGTCGGTGTAGTAGGGCTCGCCATTCCGGGGACGGATCACCCGCAGGGCCTCCCGCTCCCGGTCTCCGCCGTTTTTCTCGATCTCCCGGCCCAGGTACTCCGTCACGCCGGTGATGTTCTCCATCAGATGGTCGGGACGCTTGAAGGCGGCGGGGCTCATGCGCTGGAGGATGAACCGCCGGCAGCAGGCGTCCTCCGGCTGAGTGTGGACCACAAAGGTGTCGTTGATATGTCCCATTCCAAAGCGGACGGCCCCCACGACGACCGCCCCGAAGTCAAAGGCCTCCAGGACCTCGGACAGATATGCCTCCGCCGCGCTCATTGCTTCTCCTCCCACAGCCGCTCGGGGTACAAGCCCGAGGCGGTCTTCTCCGCGATGGCCGCCACTACGGCGGCCTTGTCGTCCCGATAGGTGACGCCATACCACTTGTCCTCGCTGCGCAGAACCTTCACCCGGGCCTTGCCCTCGTCTATGAGCCAGCTGACCACTGTGGGCAGGAAGTACTCCGCTTTGAGGGGATTTTCCGCCAGGGCCTTATCCAGAAACTGAGGGAACCGAGCCCACGCCTCATCCAGGAAACTGCGGTTGAAGCCCCACATATTCATGGACACAATCGTATCTCCGGGCAGCTCGGTCCAGGTCGCGCCATCGTCTTCGGTGTACCGCGGGGGCTCGCCCTTCTCGATTTTGGTGCGCTCGGTCACCTGGGTCAGGAAGTGGTCCGTCGTCTCCGCACAGACCCCCCGGGCCACGGTGCCGTTTTCCGTCACCGTGTTTTTCAGCAGATAGCCCACCATGGCGTACTCGTAAACCTGGCCGTCGGGGTGGGCGCTGAGGTAGTCGTATATCTCCCGGAAGGCTTCGGGACCGTAGTAGTCGTCGGCGTTAATGACGGCGAAGGGGCCCTTCACCACGTTCCGGGCGGCCAGGGCCGCCTGGGCGGTGCCCCAGGGCTTCTGCCGCTCTGCCGGCGCGACGTAGCCCTCCGGCAGATCCTCCTTTAGCTGGAAAACGTACTTTACATCCATGCACCGGGCCACGCGGTCACCCACCAGGGCCTTGAAATCCGCCTCAATTTCGGGTTTGATGACGAAGACTACCGTCTCGAAGCCCGCCCGGCGTGCGTCATAGATGGAGTAGTCAATAATCATCTGCTGATGGTTTCCCACCGGGTCCAGCTGCTTGAGACCGCCATACCGGCTGCCCATGCCGGCAGCCATGATTACTAAAACTGGTTTATGCTCCATAGCTCTCTTTCTCCCTTGTACCTGTAAAAAATAATGTGGTCCGCGTTCGTATCTCTATTGTAGCCGGGCCGGCGGCAAATGGGAATAGACGATTCTATCCATTATTTGCACAATCGTCCGTAAATAGGCCGCTTAGCTCTGAGAGCATCTTCACGCTGCGCTCGTATTCGCTGGGGGACATGCCGGTTGCCTGACGGAAACGGCGGGAGAAGTAGTGGGGGGATTGGAAACCCAGCCGCGCAGCGATCTGGGTGAAATTCAGCCGTCCCTCCCGGATCATGCGCTGAGCGGCCTGCATCTTCATTCCGTCGAAATAGGCCATCACCCCGCCGCCGGTGTGGGCGTGGAACAGCTTTTGCAGCTGGCTGCGGCCCACCAGATTGTCCTGACAGATCTGCTCCAGAGTCAGCTGCCGGTCCAGTCGGGCCGAGAGATAGTCCATGACCTGGACCAGAGTGCCGGTGCTCTCCCGGGGCGGGGCCCCCTCCACGGGGCCGGAACCCCGGCGAAGCAGACGGATGAGCAGCTCCTCCAGTGCGGCAGCCAGCAGCTGCTCCCCGCCGAAAGGCGGAGTCTCCCGCCGCACCAGCTGGAGAGCCCGGGAGTCATTGAGGGGGGTGGAGAAGGCGGCAGCTCCCTCGGCCACGATCCGAGCCAGAAGGGCGCGCTCCTCCTCCCCCACCTCCGCCGTCAGACTGCGGAAAAAGGCCATCTCCGGCGCGGCGCACCGGAAACTGACCACTACCAGGTCCGGAGCCTCCCCCACGGCGGAGAAGGCGTGAAACTCGCCGGGGGCATGGAAGATCATGTGGCCCCGCCGCAGGCGGCAGCTGTGCTCGCCGGAACGCACCTGGACCTCCCCTCTGTCTACGTACAGCAGCTCCCAGAAGTCGTGCCGCTCGCCGGGGAAGGCGTAGGTGCCGGTATACTCAAAGTAGTGCACGGAGTAGAGCTCCTCCACCCGCAGAGGCCTGCGGGGGACCAGGGGCCGGTATTCCATGGTCTGTGCCTCCCTTGCCGTTTGCCTCCATTATACAGGCGCAAGGGGCGGAACGCAATAAAATTCGCGTCCGATCGGCGTAGAGGCTCTTTCTGCGGTTCACAGGCGGCGGGGCTTGTGGTATACTGTTGTCAACATCAATGAAAACGGGGTCACCCCGTTTTCCGTCCCTGTGCAGGGACGGAAGGGAGCCCTGGAAAGAGGAGAGCCGTGAACATATTCTTTGATCAGGAGCAGCTGCTGCGCCTGCTGACCAATCTGTACGTCTTCACCGGCATGGCGGCCAACATACTGGACCCCCAGGGCCGGGACATCAACCTCTTTGAGGGCCACCCGCCTTTCTGCAAGGCGATCAACGCCCTGCCGGAGGGTCATAAGCGGTGCGTGGCCTGCGACGCGTGGAAGGTCCGCAGCTACAGCGCCGCCAGCGGCTTCCAGTTCTACCGGTGCCACGCCGGGATCTGCGAGGCTGTCATGCCCCTGTACGACCGGCAGCGGCCCCTGGCCTATCTGGTCTTCGGCTGCTATCTGGATGAGAGCCCCATGGAGGCGCAGTGGGCACACAGTCGGGAGACGCTTGGCTGGTATCCCGGTGGAGCGGAGGCCCTGCGCCCCGCCTTTTTCCAGTTCCGGCAGTATTCCTCCGCGGAGCTGCGGGCTTACTCGGAGCTGCTGGAGGCGCTGGCCGCCTATATCCAGCTCAAGGGAATGATCCAGGCCACTGAGCGCACGGACCTGCAGAAGCTGGAGATGTTTCTGGACCAGCACTATATGGAGCCGCTGTCCCTGGAGATCGTCGCCGGAGAGCTGGGGGTGGGCCGGACCAAGCTGTGCCGTCTGGCCAAGGAGCTCTCCGGCGGCAAGACCCTTGGCCACCTCATCGCCCAGCGGCGCATTGAGGCGGCTAAGACGCTGCTGCTGCAAAATGACCTGCCCATCTCCGCCGTGGCGGAGGCGGTGGGGATCAGCGACTACAACTATTTCTCCCGGGTTTTTCGCTCTGTAGCCGGGATGACACCCAGGGAATTCCGAAAAAGAGGGCTGCGCCGGCTATGATTTTTGTATATTCTGACAAAAAAGCCGTTAAAAATTTTGTTATTCGTACAATTTTTCTTTTCATGTACGATTATGCTATATTCCGGACGCTGACTCCTATTTTTACCGGAACAGACCCTGTACAATAGGAAGCAGGATAGCGCTCTGCGTCCGGTTTGTGGTCCGCGCACGGGGTGCTGCCCTCAAACAACTAAGAGGAGGAACATTGCGAATGAAAAAGACTCTTGCACTGCTGCTTGCACTGATCATGGTGCTGGCCCTGGCCGCCTGCGGCGGCAACGGGAACGACACCCCCGCTAAGACCGATGAACCGGCGAAGACCGACGAGCCCGCTAAGACGGATGAGCCGGCGAAGACCGACGAACCCGCCGCCCAGCCCTCCGGCGACAAGATCGACATCAGCGTCATCGCCGCCCAGTACGGCCAGAAGACCACCCAGTGGTGGGCCGACTTCCAGAACGAGTTCAACGCCACGTATGACAACATCAACCTGAACGTGGAGGTTGTCTCCTGGAACGACATCTACACCGTGGTCAACACCCGCATCTCCGGCAACCAGGCTCCCGATATCCTGAATATCGACGTCTTTGCCGACTATCAGGCTGACGACCTGCTGCTGCCCGCTCAGGACTACGTGTCCGCCGAGACCTACGCCAAGTTCTATCCCGCCTTCCTGGATCAGTCCGTGGTGGATGGCACCGTGTGGGCTGTGCCCGATCTGGCCTCTGCTCGCGCTCTGTACTACAATGCGGATATTCTGGAGGCCGCCGGCGTGGAGGTTCCCACCACTTGGGACGAGCTGAAGACTGCCTGCGAGAAGCTGAAGGCCTATGACTCCAGCATCTATCCCTGGGGCATCGACATGACCACCGACGAGGGCCAGGCCGCCTTCGCCTACTACATCTGGAACAACGGCGGCGACTTCACTGACGCTGATGGGAACTGGACCCTCAACAGCGCTGAGAACGTGGAGGCCATTGAGTACGCCATTGGTCTGGTAAACGATGGGCTGACCAACTCCGATCCCGCCAACGAGACCCGCTACACCCTGCAGGATCTGTTTGGCGCCGGCCAGCTGGCCATGATGATCGGGCCCAACTCCATCCCCACCTACATCGCCGTGGACAAGAATCCTGAGGATGTCATCAACTACGGCACCGCCCCCATTCCCACCAACGGCGGCAAGGCCTCCGTCTCCGCCGGCGTTATGGACCGCTTCATGTGCTTCGATAACGGTCATTCCCCCGAGAAGATCGAGGCCATCAAGACCTTCTTCGATTTCTTCTATGAAGATCAGCGCTACTCCGACTGGGTCCTGATGGAGGACTTCCTGCCCGCCACCTCCACCGGTGGTACCATTGTGGCTGCTGCTGATGAGCGCATGGCCGCCTGGGTTGACATCGTGGGTTCCTGCAAGTTCTATCCCACCGCCAAGGCTGAGTGGGCCGACGTGAAGCAGGGCGTCATCAATGTGGAGCAGCAGGCTCTGCTGGGCGGCAACGTTCAGGAGCTGCTGGATAACCTCCAGGCGGAGATCGCCGGATAAAGCGGTTTCTCTAAAAGCAGACCCCATAGCAGCGGGCCGGGCCGGTACGGTCCGGCCCGCTTTTTCCCTCCGCGGCCGGTTTCGAGGCGCGGTGGTCCCGCGTCTGGAAACCGGCCGTGAGCGGTCCTTTGTGTGTAAATAAATATGGGAGGTGTTTCTGTGAACAAAACTGCCCCAAGCAAGCCGGCTCTCGTGAAAAAGAGCGCACCACAACAGAGCGGTTCCCCCGCCAGGAAGGTCCTGCGTAAGGTCGAGCCCTATGTGTGGATCGCCCCCAGCGTGATCCTGATGGCGGTCTTCATTCTGGTTCCCATCCTGTCTGTGTTCCAGATGTCCATGAGCGACGTGAGCAAGGCGGGCAAGATCAAGGGATTCAACGGCATCGACAACTTCGCCAAGGTAATCAAGAGCCCGGCCTTCGGCCTGGTTCTGAAAAACACGTTGGTGTGGACCATTGCGGTGGTGGTGCTGTCCACGGTGCTGGGTTTTGTACTGGCCCTGGTGCTCAACAACAACTTCAAGGGACGGAAGATTGCCCGAGCCATCGTGGTCTTCCCCTGGGCTACCACACTGGTCATCCAGGCCAGCGCTTGGAACTTCATCATCAACAAGGACTACGGCACCCTGAACACCCTGCTGCTCCGGCTGAGGCTCATCAGCTCGCCGGTGAACTGGACGCCCACGCCGGACGCCTACTTTGCCTGGGAGATCGCCTGCGGTATCTTTGTCACTGTGCCCTTCGTCACCTTCTGCGTTCTGTCGGGATTGCAGAGCATCGACACGACCTACTACGAGGCAGCCACGGTGGATGGGGCCAATTACTGGCAAAAGCTGTTTAAAATCACCCTGCCTCTGGTGAAGTCCTCCTTGACGGTGAGCACGGTGCTGAACATCATCTACGTGTTTAATTCCTTCCCCATCATCTGGACCATGACCAAAGGCGATCCGGCCAACTACACGGACACCCTGGTAACATACCTCTATAAGCTGGCCTTCTACAACGGCAAGCAGGGAGAGGCGGCGGCGGTCTCCGTCATCGGCTTCATCATCCTGCTCATCTGCGCCAGTGCCTACATGATCTACACACTGCGGAAAGGAGATGACGCATAATGCCGGCTAACGCTGTAAAAAAACCGGTCTCCATACAGAAGGTTATTTTAAGGGTTCTGCTCTACTTTGTGGTGCTGGACGTGTGCATTATCACGCTGTATCCCTATTTTGCTATGTTCTGTACTGCGCTGAAGGGCAGGGGAGAAATCTTTACTGCCGATGGTACCATCCTGCCCATCACTGCCCTGTGGTCCAACTTCATCGACATCTGGAGCCGGGCTCCCATGGCCAAGTACATGCTCAACTCCATTCTGGTGGCCGGGGGCTCCACCCTGATTGCCATGCTGTGCGGCATTCCTGCCGCTTATGCTCTGGCCCGAATGCGCTTTAAGGGACAGACGGCTTTCCTGGGCTTCGTCATTGTCTCCCAGATGTTCGCGCCTGTGGTGCTGCTCATCGGTATCTACAAGGTCATGATGTCCATGGGGCTGACGGACAGCATCTGGGGACTGATCTTTATCAACGCAGCCTTCAACCAGGCCTTCACTATCTGGCTGCTGCGGGGCACGTTTATGGGCATCTCTGCGGAGATGGAGCAGGCAGCCACCATCGACGGGTGCAACCGGCTGCAGTCCATGATGCGGGTGCTGCTGCCCGTGGCGGCGCCGGGGATCGTCACCACGCTGATTTTCATCTTTATCAACGCGTGGAACGAGTACACGGTGGCCCTGTGCCTGATTTCCACCGACGAGCTTAAGCCCCTGACGGTGGGCATCAATGTCTTTAACGGCTATAACATGATCGAGTGGCAGTATCTCTTCGCCGCCTCCATCTTTGCCATCATCCCGGTGGTCATCCTCTTTATGGGGATCGAAAAGAATCTGGTCAGCGGTTTGGCCTCTGGCGGCGTGAAGGGATAAGCGCAGTTCCCACCCACGCGCGGCATTCGGTGCATCTGCGTTGCATTTCCAACAAATCTTATGAAACGAGGGAAGGACCGGTTAACTGGTCCTTCCCTCTCTTATTCCACAGGTTCCGCCAGCAGACAGGTCTCGCCGGCCTCCTGCCGAAAGTCCTCGCCAGCTTCCGTCAAAACTGCCAGCAGTTCGGCGTACTCCTCCTCTGTCAGGGGATAGATTCGTCCAATCTCCCAGGGCAGACCCAGTTCCTCCTCTACCCACAGCCTGGCAGTCTCGCCGCCGACCGCCAGGGTGCCGGAGAGAGAGCTTGCCGTCTCCTCCGCCTCCTTGGAGGCGGACGCAGTAAGGGCAGGAGTCGGGGCGGGAGCCTCGTCAGAGACAGCGGTGCGCTCCCGTGTAGGTTCCGCCGCAGCGTCGTCCGCATCCGTCATATAGGATGCCTCCTTTTTTGACATGGTGTTTATGCCATTGCCGCCCGCCGTTTCCGCCTCGTCTGCCGCCGGCATGTCGGGCAACATCGCCTGAGCCGCCACAGGCGGGTTCCCCGCCTGTGCAGACCGGGCGGCTTTTGTGTTTCCACCGCGCAGTCCAAAGGACCACAGCCCCACTGCCGCCAGGGTGCAGCAAGCCGCCAGCGCAGCCCACTGCCGCCAGCGGGGGAAGCCCAGAACCTTTTCCTCCCCCATCTGGGGGGCGGCGCGGACTCTCTCCATGACGGCGGCGGCAAAATCTGCTGGGACCTGAGCTTCCTCGCGGTCAAAGGCATCGTGGATGGCCACTAGGTCATCGAAGTATTGTTGGCAGGCGGGACAGCCCGTCAGGTGCTCCGCTAGCTCGGCCCGCTCCGCCTCGGTGACCTCTCCGTCCAGAAACGCACTGACCAGCGCCTCGTATTCCCCGCAGCTTCTCATAGGCGGCCGCCCCCCTTCCTCATACTCTCTGTAGGTTTAGACGGCAGCCAGCCGGATAAGTTCCCACTTTTCAGCAGGATCTTTCGCAGAGCGCTCCGTGCCCGGGAAATTCTGGATTTCACCGTCCCCAGGTCCAGGCCCAGCTCCCCGGCAATCTCCTCATAGCGCATCTCCTGCACCTCCCGGAGCACCAGCACTTGCCGGTGCTCCTCGCTGAGCTGCTCCAGCGCGGCCAGCACGGCCCGGCGCAGTTCCGCCCCCTCGGTCTGTTCCTGGGGGGAAGGGGTCGGATCGGCGGCGTCCAGGCCCAGGATCTCGTCCTCCAGACTGCGCTCTCCCTGCTGCCGCCGGGTCCGGCGCAGATGGTCGATGGCGGCGTTCTGGGTCAGGCGATACAGCCAGGTGGAGAAGCCCGCCTCCCCCCGAAAGCGGGGCAAGCCCCGCCATGCGGACAAAAAAGCCTCCTGAGCCACGTCACGAGCATCCTCCGGGCTGCCGCACATGCGCAAAGCCAGATTATACACTTTTTTTTCGTGAAGGCCCACCAATGCCTCGAAGGCGCTCTCGTCGCCCCCGGCGGCGGCCCGGGCCAGTTCGTCAACCGTCATGCAGATCCCTCTTGATACCCTTCGTCACATGGTACACATCCTCCAGCGTCTCCATCCGGACGATCTGCTCCTTATAGTACCCGGAATGGGGCACCCCCTTGAGATACCAGGCGTAGTGCCGCCGGGCAGTGAGTACGGCAACCTTCTCACAGTTGTAGGCCGCCGCCAGCTCAATCTGGCGCACGGCCGTGTCACATCGCTCGCTCAGCGGAGGCCTGGGCGGCAGGGGCTCCCCCGCCAGGGCGGCAGCGGCCTCCTGAAATATCCAGGGATTGCCGAAGCAGCCCCGGCCGATCATTGCCATATCGGCTCCGGTCTGCCGGAGGATGCGCGCCGCATCCTCCCCGGAGAAGATGTCCCCGTTGGCGATGACGGGGATGGAGACGGCATCCTTCACCTCCCGGATGGTGGACCAGTCCGCCGTGCCGCCGTACATCTGGACCCGGGTGCGCCCGTGGACTGCCACAGCGGCCACGCCTGCCGCCTCCAGCATCCGGCTCAGCTCCACGGCGTTGATACAGCTCTTGTCCCAGCCCCGGCGCATTTTCACCGTCACCGGTACGGGGCTGGCCTTCACCACCGCCTCCGCCAGGCGGGCGGCCTTCTCCGGGTCCTTCATCAGCGCCGCGCCGTCGCCGGAGGAGACCACCTTGCCCACCGGACAGCCCATGTTGATGTCCAGCAGCTGAGCCCCGCTGGCCTCAATGGCGATCTGGGCCGCCTCCGCCATACAGACAATATCGCTGCCAAAAATTTGGGCGGCAAGGGGCGTCTCGCCGGGGAAGGGCTTGAGGAGCAGCCGGCTTTTTTTATCCTGATAGCACAGGGCCTTAGCGCTCACCAGCTCCGTATAGGTCAGCCCCGCGCCCAGCTCGGCACAAATCTGCCGGAAGGCGGCGTCGGTGACGCCGGCCATGGGCGCGAGAGCCAGCTTTGAGTGGATGATGAGCCCGCCGATCTGCATGTCAATCTCCCTTCCGCCGGCCCGCTGTGCGGGGCAAGGCGTGCAAAAATTTCGTAGAATGGGACGAGTATAGCACATTTTCTGCGGTCCGGCAATAGGGGGCGGCCGTCCTTTTCTCCCCGCCGAAACGGCTCGTCATGAATAATCGACCGGCGAATGGATAGTTACCGTGTCAAGATTCCTCCATGATAGCAGATGTAGCGATGGCATTTGTATTGGAGCATCTTCTCAAGAGAGCGTTTTGCAGAGTCCATATCAAGGCAAAACGCCGGGTTTGCTATTGCAAGTTCACTTTCCACAAGAACCGCGGCGTCTCCGGTGATCATGTACTCATTGTCCAATAAGCGAATAGAAATATGGCCCGGCGTGGCAAGAACCTCACAGCCGCCGCCCCAATCAAATCTGTCGGCGTCATGGAGCAGAATATCCGGGAGAACGGGGCGGAGATTTCTAAATCTTGCGCAAAACTGTTCGCCAAAGGGCTTCTGGTCGTCTGGAAGCCGATGCTGCAGTTTTTCAGCCTGCTGCAGCCGGAGATTTTTTTGCTGTCCGGAAATATACGGCGCTTCTATGGAGGAGGCAAGAATTTCAACAGCGGGATATTTCGCCTTTAGCTCAGCGGCAGCGCCCATATGATCGTCATCCTGATGCGTCAACACCAGCTTTGTAAGGGCGCTTGGTGCAATATTATGGGTGCGAAGCTGTTCTTCTATCATGTGAAGCGAACCGGGATAGCCGCAGTCAACGAGAACAACGTCGCGCTCTCCCAGAAGAACGACCGGAAAGATATGCTGTTCAATATCGCCAAACATATATTTCAGATCAAGTGTTTCGCATCGTGCGGTCATGTCTGTTTCCTTTCAGAAAGAAAATAAACGGGCTCGTTCAACCGTCCTTCCCCGCGGCGCAGGCCCCGGAAGAAATCCCCCAGCACGGCCCGGCACTCCTCCTCCAATATCCCGCCTACCAGTGCGGGGGGGTGGGGAAAGTCCTCCATGAAGAGGTTCATTACGCCGCCGCAGGCCCCCATGGCGGCATCCCGGGCGCCGAAGCAGACCCGGGGGATGCGGGCGTTGAGTATAGCCCCCGCACACATGGGACAGGGCTCCAGGGTAACGTATAGCGCGCAGTCCTCCAGCCGCCAGGAGCCCAGTGCGGCGTTGGCCTGGGCAATGGCCTCGATCTCCGCGTGGGAGAGGGCGCTGTGCTTCTCCTCCCGGCGGTTGCGGCCCCGGGCGATGATCTGTCCGTCCCGGACGATGACGCAGCCCACGGGTACCTCGCCGGCCTGGGCGGCCTCCTCGGCCAGACACAGGGCCTGGCGCATATAGTCTTCGTGCATGGCATACCTCCTGCCTATAATTCTTCGCATCCAGTTATAAAACCAGGAATATTTGTCCAGAATGGACATAGATTGGGAACTGAGGAGGGATCTTCCATGAAACGTATTTCCCCCATGCGCAGCCGGGGCGCGGAGGCTCCGGCCCTATTGGAATTAAAGACAAGCCTGCAGGAGACCCAGAGTGCGCTCAGCCACGCCTACACCGCCTTTGACTACGCCAGCGATCCGGAGCTGACGGAGGCCTGCATCTATGAGATTCAGTCCCTCCAGGCCCGGATGAACTACCTGGTCCGGCGTATTAAGGAGATGGAACTGTGCGCGGCCACCGCCGTCGGGGTCCAGGCGGGGAGGGCCAGATGGATATGATATTCTGGACCCTGGCAGGGCTGGGGGCGGGGGGG
>CAJTYO010000016.1:25514-56109 GCA_910584045.1 uncultured Oscillospiraceae bacterium
GCGCCGCCGCCTCGCGGGAGGGTGCCCTTCGGGCTGCGGTCAATGGGATTCTGGGCCTGGCGGCCCTGCTGGCTGTGAATATCTCCGCGAAATACACGGGAGTTGGATTGGGGTTCAATGTCTTTAACGGGTTGGTCGCTGGAATCCTGGGGGTGCCGGGGGTGGTGCTGCTGGTGCTTGTTCAATGGGTGCTTACATAAAGGGGTCTTCGGGCCGCCGGGACGGCAATAACCGCCTGTTCCAGGGCTTGCCGAAGTCACCGCCCCCGAAGGACGGAAAATCAGAACCGGAGACGGCGATGAATCTCTTTAAGTCGAACCGCATCCACCTTGCAGACCTTCCGGTCGAAAGTCAAAATTCCGTTCACCTCGTCCTCCACATCGCTCACCTGCGTATATACGGCGGCGGAGAGCCCCTGCTTTTCCTTGCAAGGGATGATCTCCCCCTCGTATAGGGCGGCGAGAGCGTCCATCAGCTCCCCCTCCGTGTGGTACATTCGATACCCGAACAACTTCTCGCTGGCGGTATGGCCTGCCGAAGGCAGGCTGTATCCTCCGAACTCGCTGAGAGCTAAAACCCGGTGTTTGTCGTGCTTGAGGCGCACAGGTCTGAAATAGATGTGCCTGCTCTGGAAGTCGCCGCCCCCCTGGTCATGCCAGCCGCTGGCATGGTCCACCAGCCGTGTCGGGTCCCGCTCCCACAGCGCCTGGGCGGCCAACAGGCTATCGAACTGTCCCCAGCCCTCGTTGAAAGGCACCCAAACCGCGATAGACGGCGCGTTGTATAAAAGGTCCACCGTGTCGTGCATGTCCTGAATAAACTGGCTCCGGCTGGCCTCCTCCTCCCGGCCAAAGCGGTGATACTTGCCGTCCTGAAGGTGAATCCCCAGGAAGGGCAGGACTTGAATCACCAGGGGGTCCAGACGGCTGCCGCCGCTGACCATATCCTGCCACACGATCATCCCCAGCCTGTCGCAGTGGTAGTACCACCGCAGCGGCTCCACCTTAATGTGCTTACGCAGCATGTTGAAGCCGCACTCCTTCATCTTCTCGATGTCATAGACCATGGCCTCGTCGCTGGGCGGAGTGTACAGGCCGTCGCTCCAGTAGCCCTGGTCCAGTACGCCGGACATGAAGATTGGCTCGCCGTTGAGAGCCAGCACCCGCCGGCCGTTTACCTCCGTAACCCCGAACTTTCGCATTCCGAAGTAGCTGTGAATCTTGTCTCCACTCTTCAAAGTGATCTCCACGTCGTACAGGAAGGGGTCCTCCGGAGTCCAGGGGCGGAAGTGCTCGTCCATAATAAGGGATTCTTCGAATCCCTTATCTGTGTCGTACCAATCCTCGGCAATGCACGCGCCATCTTTCCGAACGACGATGTTGGCTCCCTCCGGGTCCTTGGCACGGAGAACAAAGCGCACCCGTTTGTTATCGAAGTCGGGGGTGATGTCCAGCCTCTCCACATAGTTTTCCGGCACGGACTCCAGCCACACCGTCTGCCAGATGCCGCTCTGGGGCGTATACCAGATGCCGCCGGGGGCGAAGCTCTGTTTGCCGTAGGCGTGGCGGGAACGGGAGGTTGCGTCGGTGACAGCGACCACCAGGGTGTTCTCCCCCGCCGCCAGAGCCGAGGTGATGTCACAGGTGAAGGGCAGATAGCCCCCCTCGTGGCCCCCCACTGATTTGCCGTTGAGCGACACCTCACAGGACTGGTCTACTGCCCCGAAGTGGAGCAGCACCCGGTCCTTCTGAAAGCCCACCGGCAGGGTGAAGGTCCGCTTGTACCACAGCCGGTCCTCCGGCATCAGCTTCCTCTGCACCCCGGAGAGGATACACTCCGGGGAAAAGGGGACGATAATCTCCCCGTCAAAGACGGCGGGTTCCCGCTCCCGCTGGGGGCGGATGGCGTACTGCCAGCGCCCGTTGAGGTTCAGATAGCTCTCCCGGCGTAGCTGGGGGCGGGGATACTCCAGCAGGGGCGCGTCCCGGTCCAGCCGCTCCCCCCAGGTGGTCAGCAGTGGGCGGAGAGTCCGTTTGCTCAAGGTGTGAGAAGGCTCCCTCCGTCGCAGCAAGGCCAGTGGGATGGCAATCAACAGCAGCATCAGGGCCGAGGCGATGAAGATCTCCGGTGTGGGGACCTCCTTCACCACGCCCAAGTCCTCATAGGTCTGTCCTCCGTGGCCGATGACCGCCGCGCCGATATAGGGGCCCGTCACCATGGGCAGCAGCACCTGGAAGAGAATGCGTATGCCCTGGAACTGCCCAGCCTTGGAGGGGGGCGTGTGGTCCCGGATCAGGCCCTGGAGACAGGCTGACAGCACCATGCTGGCCCCCAGCATCCAAGCTCCAGCCAGGATGACAGGAACCGTCCCTCGAACGAAGAACATGCACAAAAGTCCTGCAAAGGCGGCCACGGCGGCGGGGATTGCTATGTGGAGCTTACCCCGTCGGTCAATGACCCGGCCGAAAGCCACGCTGATAACGCTGGCTGCCACCAGCACCGCGCCCAGGATCACGGCGTAGCTGTCCACACCCAGATAGCGCTGAATGTAGATAATAAGGTAGGGCATATACACCTGCTGGCTGGCGGCGTAGACCGCCAGAGCCAGCAGGGACAGGTACAGAGCCGGATTGGCCCAGATCACTCCGGGGCGGAGGCCGTAGAGGATCGTGCCCACATAGTTTCCCTCGGCCCGCTTCAGGTTCTCTGGTTCCCGGATCAAGAGATGGCCCAGGCCGCCCCCCAGAATGGTCAGGCCGCCCACCGCCAGAAAGAAGAGGCCCCATTTGCCCTGGGCCGTCAAGCCGTCCAGAGCGCCGAATACCACCAGCATAGCTACCAGCGGCATAACGGCGAGAACGGACTCTACACGGCCCCGGTTGCTGTCATTGGTCACGTCGGTGACCCAGGCGTTGAAGGCTGCGTCGTTGGCGCTGCTGCCGAAGAAGGTCATCACGCAGTCCAGCACGATAACGGTCACCGCTGCCGCCTGCACCGCCCGGGCCGGTCCCACCAGCTTCTCCAGACCCGAGACGTTCACCAGCGCAAAGGCCATAACGCTCAGACCCCACAGCAGATAGCCGGTGACGATGATGGGCTTGCGCTTCCCCAGCTTGTCCGACAGCGCGCCAACCGCCAGTGTGGTCGCCGCCGCCACCACCGCGCTGGCCGCCACCATGGCGGCGATCATATCCGCGTCTCCGGTGATAGTGTTGTAGAGGAACACATTGAAGTACATGTTCTCCACCACCCAGGCGATCTGGCCGATCAACCCGAAGCTCAGCAGCGCCACCCAGACCCGTCCGCCCAGCGCGTTTTTCTCCCGCTTCCTCTGTCCCATAGTCAGGACCTCCTATCTTATTAACTGTAATCCCTCTGGCAGGGTCTTTCAGTGGAGGACATGGGGCGTAAAGACGCGCAAAAGTCCCCAAATCACTCAAAACAGTCCCAATTTTGTCCAAACCACAATATGTTGTATTATATGCCCCCGGGGGATATCCCGCAAGTAGTGTTTGGTGAAAAAAGGGAAGATCAAAAAATTTTCATCCTTCGACATATTCCGGCAAACTTCACCCTGCATAAAAGCTATACTATGCGACAGAGAGCGACAGTCACCGCCCCAATCCTCCAGCGTCCGCCTCCGTTCGCGGGCAGCGGCATCCGCTCCCAGACTTCAGCCCATCTTCACGGGCACAACATATCTTCAAGGAGGAGATGCTTATCATGGACTATCAAAAAGAGTATGCGAGCCTTGTGGGTCAGATCGACCGGGCTATATCCGTTCTGGACCTCTGCACGTTTGAAGAGCCTCTGTGCGGAGAAGCACGGCGCATACTTCTCACCGCCCTGCAGACCGCAGAAGAGCGCTACATACAGGAATAAGCAAATCTGGTAAAGGCGAGGAACGATCCGTGTTCCTCGCCCTCTTTTTAGCTCGTCTCCGTCCCGGCCTTGGGACGGCCCATGACCGACTCAAAGTCCTCGCCGGACATGGTCTCGTGCTCCAGCAGCCAGGCCGCCACCGCATCCATCTGCTGCCGGTGGGCCTCCAAAACCTCCTGACAGCGGCGGTAGCCGGCGTCAATAATGGACTTGACCTCGCCGTCGATCTGGGCAGCCACCTCCTCGGAATAGGTTTTTGTCTGGGCCATGGAGCGGCCAATGAACACCTCGTCGCTGCCGGAGTCAAAGCTGACCGCTCCCAGGCGCTCGCTCATGCCGTAGACCATGACCATCTTCCGAGCCAGATCGGAGGCCCGCTGGATGTCGTTGGATGCGCCCGTAGACACGTCGTCTAAAAACAGACTTTCAGCCACCCGGCCTCCCAGCAGGGCCGCAATCTCCTCCTCCATATACCGCTTGGAGTAGTACCCCCGGTCCTCGCCGGGGAGAGAGATGGTCATGCCGCCCGCCTGGCCCCGGGGAATGATGGTCACCTGGTGGACCGGGTCCACGCTGGCCAGACAGTGGTGCATCACTGCATGGCCGGCCTCGTGATAGGCCGTCAGCCGCCGCTCGTGCGCAGGCACTACCCGGCTCTTTTTCTCTGGACCGGCGATAACCTTGATGACCGCCTCCTGCAAAACGTCCATGGTGATGAGCTTCTGATCCCGCCGGGCGGACAACAGGGCTCCCTCGTTGACCAGGTTCTCCAGGTCCGCCCCCGTGAAGCCTGAGGTGGCCTGGGCAAGGACCTTTAGGTCCACGTCCTCCGCCAGGGGTTTGTTGCGGGTGTGGACGGCCAGAATCTCCTCCCGGCCTCGGCTGTCGGGGCGGCCCACGTAGACCTGCCGGTCGAACCGGCCCGGGCGCAGCAGAGCGGGGTCCAGAATGTCCGAGCGGTTGGTGGCCGCCAGGACCACTACGCCGGAGTTGCTGCCAAAGCCGTCCATCTCCACCAGCAGCTGGTTGAGAGTCTGCTCCCGCTCGTCATGGCCGCCGCCCAGACCAGCGCCGCGCCGGCGGCCCACCGCGTCGATCTCGTCGATGAACACCACAGACGGGGCCACCTTCTTGGCCTCCTCAAATAGGTCCCGGACCCGGCTGGCTCCAACGCCCACGTACAGCTCTACAAAGTCGGAGCCGGAGATGGACAGAAACTGCACCCCCGCCTCCCCGGCCACGGCCTTGGCCAGCAAAGTCTTGCCTGTGCCCGGAGGGCCCACCAGCAGCACGCCCTTGGGAATCCGGGCACCCAGGTCCAAATACTTCTGAGGGTCCTTCAGGAAGCCCACGATCTCCCGCAGCTCCTCCTTCTCCTCTGCGGCTCCGGCCACGTCGGTGAAGCTGACTTTGTCCGTGCTGTCAGAGCCGAAGCGGATGCGGGCCCGGCCGAAGCGCTTGCCCTGGTCCATGCCGCCGCCCTGGGCGCGGAACATCATATACTGCCAAGCGAGGAAAATACCCCCGATCAACAGCCCGTACAGCAGGACCTCGCTCCACCAGGGCGGGGTGTAGACAGGCCGGTGGTCGTAATCAACCAGCACGGCCCGCTCCTTCTGATCCCGGATCAGACTCCCCAGCTCCTCCCAGAACAACTCCGTGCTGCCCAGCTCGTTGTGGACGGTGGTTCCGCCCTTCAGCGCCATATACAGCTCGTCTCCGTCCCGGATGATGAAGCTCTCCACCTGCTCCCGCTGGAAGAGCTCCCGCACCTGGGCGTAGGAGACGTCGGGTGTGCGGGTCATACCAAAAAAGAGGTAGTAGGCGCACAGCAGCAGCATGAGGATTGCGAAATAGAAGCCCATACCCGGGCGGTTTTTCTGCTTGGTCAAAAAATCACTCCTTTGCGCCGACGGGCGGCGCAGCTATTGTGCCCCCTCCGGGGGCGGGGGAGAATCACTCCCCCTGGTATACCTCGGGTTTCAGCACGCCGATATAGGGCAGGTTGCGGTACTTCTGGCAGTAATCCAGGCCGTAGCCCACCACAAACTCGTCGGGAACCTCGAAGCCGGTGTAGTCGGCGGTGATGGCCTTGGTCCGGCGGCTGGGCTTGTCCAGCAGGGTGCAGATGGAGACGGACGCCGCCCCCTTGGTCAGGAAATACTGCTTGAGGAAGTACAGGGTGTTTCCGGAGTCCAGAATGTCCTCGATAACGACGATGTGCCGGCCGGTGATGTCTTGCTGGATGTCGTGTGTGATCTGCACCGCGCCGGAGGTGCTGGTGGCGTTGCCGTAGGAGGACACTGCGATGAACTCTACGTCACACTTCACCTGACAGGCCCGGACAATGTCCGCCATGAAGACGAAGGCCCCCCGCAGGACGCTGACAAACAGCGGGTCCTTGCCCTTCAGCTCCTCGTACATCTCCATGCCCAGGGATTCAATCCGGGCGGCGATCTGCTTTTCTGTGTAGAGCACCTTCAAAATGTCCTGATCCATCATACCCATTTTTTGTTCTCCTTTTTCTCTTCTTCTCTCTAAATAGTCAGCCTTAGATGTTCCCGGAGCTGGAAGAAATAATATCCTTGCGCAGGATCAGCTCCGACGGCTCCCCCGGGAGCAGCAGGGAGCCGCAGTCGGTATACCCGCATTTTCTGAAAAAGAACTGGCCCCGTTCGCTGGACAGCGTGGAGGTCAGGACCTCCCGGTAACCGGCTCTGGTCATTTCCTGTTCCCAGTATCGGACCAGCCGGCCGCCATAGCCCTTCCCCCTGTACGCATCGAAAAAGTACAGCATATTCAAAAAAGGAAGGCTATCCCAAAACAGATTGTACCGCAGCCATCCGGCCAGACGCTCCCCGCAGAGCATCACAAGGACCCTCTTTGCCTCGATGCTGTTTTGCAGCTCGTCCGCGCGGATATGCCGGTCATGGCTGTGCAGGAGGGCAAAATCCTCCTTACCGGCATACCGGATCTCCATCTGATCCATCCCCTACTCCTTTTTCTGATTTCTCGCAAACTGCAGGGCAGAGATCAAAAATCCGGTTATCAGTACCGCCAGCAGGGCAATGACCACTGGCAGCAGCCACGTCCCCATGGGGCGGGCCAGGGCGCTGTGCCACTCGATGACCGCAAAGTTTCCGATGGTCACCAGCTTGGTGCCGGTTATCCAGGTATACGCCGATCGGGGCAACTCACCTTTCCGGACGGATTCCCCGATGAGCCAACACGCAGCAGAGAGGAGCGCATACATAAAAACACTGAACATGGGCATGAGAAGCAGCTCCCACTTGCTTGCCCAACGGTCGATTTCTCCAGCGCCGTTGAAGTGACCGGGGATCTGGTCCGGGAGCCGGCCCCAGAAGATGATTGGGCCTAAGACCATTACCAGAAGAACTGCCGCGCATACGACCTCTATGATTTTCTGCGGCAGCGTCAGTTTGGATGAGAAATTCTTCATGGTGTCCTCCCCTCCTCGCTTCTGCGAAAGATGACTGTCAGACATGCCTCTCCAGTCTCAGGGCGGAGCTTCCAGTCCACAGCCACGCCCAGTATGGCAACCGGGGTTTCCTCCAGAAGCACAGCCGGGTGCTCCCCCCGCCGCTCAATGGGAATGCCCGCGTCGGCGAACAGCCTCTTGATGGTCCGGCTTCCATTCTCCACCGCCAGTCGGCCCGTGCCGTCCCAGGCGGCGGCGGACAACGCTCCTCCGGCGTCCCGGAGGACGACGCGGTCCGAGGCGCTCTCCACGGGCGCGGTGTGCCGCTCCAGGGTGATTGTCCAAGGGCCCCAGACTTGTGTACCCTCGCGGAGTGCCAGAGGCGGCAGGGATAGGGGCTGCTTTTTCAGAATCAGCTGATGGGGCCTTCGGACGGCGCAGAGGCTTTCCGGGAGATCCAGGTATCCGCCGCTTTTCAGGGACAGAACCGCCTTCGTCTGCTCGCTGGTCAGTTCCGCGCCCAGCTTCCGGCCCATGCCCCGGACCAGACGGCGGCGCAGGACCGCGTCCTGCTGGTTCAGCACCGGGACGGGCAGAATGACCGCGCCGTCCTCCGCCCCCGGCAAAAGGGCTTCCGCCTCTCGGCGGAGGTGTTCGTTCTCCTCCCGCAGCAGCTCCGCTGCTGCGGCGATCCGTTTCGACGCGCCGGGGGCCATCGCCTCCAGCTGCGGCAGGACCTCCAGCCGCAGTCGATTGCGGGTAAAGGTAGTGTCCTGATTGGTTTCGTCTTCTACAAAAAGTATATGATTTTCTGAAATATACTGTTCGATGTCGCCCCTGCCTGTTTGCAGCAGAGGACGGACAATTTTCCCCCGTACCGGAGCAATACCGCCGAGCCCCTGCATACCCGCGCCCCGAATCAGGTGGAGCAGCAGCGTCTCGGCGTTGTCCTCCCGGTGGTGGGCTGTGGCGATCCGGACTGCGTTCAGCTCCCGGGCGGCATTTTCCAGGAATTCGTACCGCATCCGCCGGGCTGCGTCCTCCAGGCTGAGGCCCTCCCGCCGGGCCAGATCCCGGACGTCCCCCGCCCCGGCGGCCAGCGTGATGCCGCGCTGCACGCACCAGTCCCGGACGAAAGTCTCGTCCCGGTCTGCTGCGGAGCGCAGATGGTGGTTGAAGTGGGCCGCCGCTATCTGGAAACCCTCCTCCTTCGCCAGCCGGGAGAGGAGGTGAAGCAGGGCCATGGAGTCCCGTCCGCCGGACACGGCGCACAGAAGAAGTCCCCCTGCCGGCAGCATATCCCACCGCCGGCAGAAATGCAGGACCTGGCCCGGCAGACCGTCATTCCTCATCGTCATAGCGCGTCTCCAGCGTGCTGAAGGTCACGTATTCCGGGGCCCAGCGCAGAGATATCTTGCCGGTCTCGCCGTGGCGGTTTTTGGCCACGATGCACTCGGCTACGTTCCGGTTCTCTGTGTCCTCCTTATAGTAGTCCTCCCGGTAGAGGAACATGACAATGTCCGCATCCTGCTCGATGGCGCCGGAGTCGCGGAGGTCTGAGAGCATGGGACGCTTGTCTTCGCGCTTCTCGTTGGCGCGGCTGAGCTGGCTGAGGCAGATAACCGGCACATCCAGCTCCTTGGCCATGATTTTCAACATACGGGAGATATCACTGACCGCCTGCTGCCGGTTCTCACCTGCGTAGCTCTTTCCACCGGCGGAACTCATCAGCTGCAGGTAGTCCACCACCACCAGGCCCAGGTTTTCCAGGCGGCGGCACTTGGCGTTCATGTCGGCGGCGGTGAGCATGGGATTGTCGTCTATGCGGATGTCCGTCTGACGCAGAGTACGGGCGGCCTGGGTCAGCTTCCCCCAGTCGGCGGCGCTCAGACGCCCGGTCTTCAGTCGATTGAGCTCCACCAGACTCTCCGAGGACAGCAGGCGCTCCAGCAGCTGCTCTTTGCTCATCTCCAGGGAGAATACGGCCACCGTCTTCTGAGACTGGCGTGCCACATTCATGGCCATATTCATGGCAAAGGAGCTCTTGCCCACGCCGGGACGGGCGGCCAGCAGAATAAGGTCCGACCGGTTCAGCCCATGGATCTTTTGGTCCACTGCGGAGAAGCCGCTGGGCTGGCCCGCCATCTCCAGCTTTCCGGAGGCCAGATCGTTCAGACGGTCCAAGAAGGGCTTGATGAGCTGGGCTACGGGAGTCAGCTCCTGGCCGCCCCGGCCCCGGCGGATGGCATAGACCTTTTGCTCCGAGGCCTCAAGAATGTCCCGGGCCTCGCCCAAGCCCTCCTGGACCATGGCGGTGATCTCCCCGGCGGCCTTGGCCAACGAACGCAGCAAGGCCTTGTCCTGGATGATCTTCACGTACTCCATGACGTTGGCTGCGGTGGGAGTGATCTCCATCAGCTGCACCAGATAGCTACGGGTGGTCTGCTCGTCATAGGTGCCGTTTTTCTGCATCTCCTCCGCCACGGTCACGCCGTCAATGGCCTTAGAGTAGCTGAACATGGTGTAGATGGTCTCAAAGATGTCCCGGTTCTGCTTGATATAGAAGTCGTCGGGCTGGAGCTTGTCCATGACGTCCTTGATGCAGTCGGCATCGATGAGCATGGCGCCCAAGGCGGATTGCTCCGCCTCCAGGGAGTGGGGCATCTGTCTGGATAGAATCTCGTCCTCAAAGGCCATCAGAGCTTCTCCTTCCTCGGCACTGGGAAATTATTTTTCCTCCACCACCATCACATAGATAGTCCCGGAGACTTCGTAGCCCAGCTTCGCTTTCAGCTCATAGCTGCCGTAGGCTTTGATGGGTTCCTCCAGTACGATCTTTTGCTTGGCCAGTTCAATGCCGTGCTGGGTCTGCAGGGCGTCGGAGACCTCCTTGCTGGTGACGGCGCCGAAGAGCTTCCCGTTGGCCCCGGCCCGGGCCGTCACTTTGACGGGAGAATTCTTCAGTTTCTCCACAATGGCCTCCGCCTCGGCCTTGAGGCGGGCGTCCTCCGCCTTCTTGGCCTTCTCCCGCAGCTTCATGGTGTTCACCGCGTCGGCTGTGGCGGGCATGGCCAGCTTTCGGGGCAGAAGGAAGTTTCGGGCGTAGCCCTCCGCAACCTCAATCATCTGGCCCTTCTTTCCCTGGCCCCGTACGTCCTGTTGTAAAATCACTTTCATGGCGTTTATCCTCCTGACTGTCCTTATGCGCCGGCGATTACGCCGGTCATAATGTAAAATGTATTGCGAAAAACCGAGTTGGTTACTTCACATTCGATTGAAAAACCCGCCCGTTGATAGGCCTTGACGGCCCGAGCGTTGAAGGCGGCCACCGACAGGCGGAACCGGCCCGCGCCGTACCGCTCTTCCGCAAAGCGCAGGCACGCCGAGATGAAATCCACCCCTAGCCCCCGCCCGCACAGGTCAGGGCGCAGGCCCAGCCCCATGTCCAGGCAGTCCTCAGAATAGGGATAGTTCTCCACGGTGGGGATACGGCCGTCCGGACCGTAGGAAACATGGCCGAGGACTGCGCCGCCGGCGTCCACCCAGACAAAGGCATCCGCCTCCGCCGGCTCATCGGGATGCAGAACGCGGTAGGGCTCCGGCGCGTTGTAAAAGGCATAGGGTCCCTCGTACCGCCAGAGGGAGATAGCCTCCTCGTGCTTTTGCAGCCGAGGGACGATGCGCGCCCCCTTCGGCATTCTCTCCGCCTCTTCCATCATCGTCCTCCGTCACGTAATATAGTAGTTGCCAATGGCGTTCAGCAGCCGCCGGCGGACCTCCTCCAGGGTGCTGTCCGGCACATGACCGCCGGCGGAGGTACCGTTGCCGCCGCCGCCCAGCTGCTCGAGAATCACCTGCACGTTAACCTCCCCCAGGGAGCGGCCCGACATGGAAACCCCATCTCCCTGGCGATAGAGCACCACGGAGGCCTGGACTCCCTGGAGAGTCAACAGGTCGTCGGCGGCCTTGGCGGCCGTCACCCGGCTGACCTCGTTCTGTGCCACCGCCACGGCGATGTCCCCGTGGATCATCTTAGCCTCCCGGATGATGTCATAGCGCTGGATCATGCTGGGCAGATCGCTTTGGAAGTAGCGGCGGACCTCATAGGTGTCCGCCCCCGCTCGGCGAAGGAAGGCCGCCGCCTCGAAGGTCCGGCTCCCCGCCCGCATGACGAAATTCTTGGTGTCCAGCACGATGCCCGCCAGCAGGGCCTCCGCCTCCCCCCGCAGCAAATCGCTGGGCTCCACCAGGTACTGCAGAAGCTCCGTCACCAGCTCGGAGGCGGAGGAGGCGTAGGGCTCGTGGAAGTTCAGAGCAGCGTTCTCAATATAGGTGGCCGCCCGACGGTGGTGGTCAATCACCGCCACCCGGTTGCAGGCATCCAGAAGCTGGCGGTTCTCCACCATGTCCGGCCGGTTGGTGTCCACCACAACCAGCAGCGCGCCCGGCTGGGCGTGGATGAAAGCGTCCGGCCCGCTGACAAATACGTCCTCGTACTCCGGCAGCTCACCGAGCTTCCGTACCAGCGCCCGGGCGTTGTTGCCCTCCATGTCGATGACGATCTGGGCCTTCTTTCCCCGCTTCCGGGCGGCGCAGCACACGCCCGCCGCCGCGCCCACCGCGTCCATATCCGCGTATTCGTGGCCCATGACGTAGACCTGGCCCGCGTCGGCGATGAGCTCACCCAGGGCCTTGGCCATGACACGGCTTTTGACCTTGGTTCGCTTTTCGGTGGACTTGGAGCGGCCGCCGTAGAACTGGAAGTCCAGGCTGTCCTTCACCACGGCCTGATCGCCGCCGCGGCTGAGGGCCATCTCGATGGACTTCTCCGCCCACTGGAAGCTCTCCTCGTAGGTGTCGCACTCCCGGCCCACGCCGATGGACAGGGAGGCGGTGACGCCGTCCTCGCTGGTCACCTGGTGAATGGTCTCCAGAACGGAAAATTTCTCCTCCACCATGCGCCGGAACCACTGCTCTTCGCATAAAAAAAGGTAGCGGTCCCGGTTATACTTGCGCAGCAGGCCGCCGGAGCCGGTGACCCAGGTGTTGATCTTCTCGTCGATCTGGGCCAGAATGGAGCTTTTGGCGGCCTCACCGCCGGCCTTGAGCAGCTCCTCATAGTTATCCAGCACTAGAAGACAGGTCACCGGACGGCTGGCATCGTACATGGCCTCCAGGTGTCGGCTGTCGGTGACGTCCACGAAATAGGCGGTGATGATTTGGTCCTGAGCGGAGGTGTGGCCCGCAGAGCCAGGGCGGCTGGCCGCGCCGTAGACCCGATAGATACGCCCGGCAATCTCCGTCAGCTCTGAGTCGGCCCCCGCCGGTCCGTCCAGAATCCAGCGGTAGTCAAAGTCGGGGGCCAAGTCCTCCACCCGCATACTGAACACGTCCTCCCGGGCATCTGTCAGGGACACGAAGCCCTCGTTGGCCCATACGATCTCCCCGGTGCCGGCTTGGAATACCAGGACGGGCAGGGGGGTGTTGAGCATACTGTTCTTGTTGATGGAGTCCGCGCCGCCGGTAATGGACTCAATGTAGCGCGTGACGCTGCGCCGGCGGCGAAGGCGCTGCTTGCGGTGATAGACATACAGCGCCGCCAGAAGCAACGCCTCCGCCGCCGCCAGCAGGGGCTGGACGGCTGCGGTCAGCCCGGCGAACAGAGCCAGGCATAGAAAATACGGCTGCAGATTCGGCTCGATCAGCCGGGACAGCTTTCTGTGCATACGGTCTCTCTCCCTCCTCCTCCGGCGCGTGAGGGGACCTCCGGAGGAACCCACTCATAACAATAAAGTTTATTATACCACAACCGGCACGGTGCTGACAAGGATGGTTTTGCATCTGAAGAATATTTGTTGATTTGCAATTTCATTAGGCCTTATTTAAAAAATAAATATTGCACAAAAAGACGCTGGGCAGACGGGGACAGCGCAGTAAAAATTGTGTATAGCCTGGACCGATCGCCAGGAACAGCGTTCTGCGCAGAGCAGGGCAGCGATACCTTGTCGATATGCGGGTTGAAGCGAGGTGGGGATTGTGCTACAATAGGGCAAACAGTCAGCCTTCGGCTTCGACGTCATTTGACAGGAGGATATGGGTATGAAAAGGAAACTTCTTGCGTGGGGGCTGCTGGGAGCGGCGTTGATCTGCTGCGCCTGCGGCGCAAAAACGCAGGATCTCGCCGGGACCTACACCGACAAACAGGGTACGGCGGATATCTACAGTCAGCTGGAGCTGACGCGCCGGGAGGATGGGACCTACGGCGTGGTTATGAGCCTTTACCGCATTGCACTGCTGGAGGGAACGGCGGCCTGTGAGGACGGGACGCTGCACTTTATATGCACCTCGCCCGCCGCGGAGGCGGACATATCCATCAGTGCCGGGACGGCAGAGGTTATTGTAATTGCCTCCGAGCTTCCCGATATGGCGGCAGGGAGCGTGTACCGCTTCCCGGACGGTCCGGCGGAGGAGGGAGGCTCCACCGTAGCATGACTGCGGAAAACGCGCATACAGGGGCTCCCTTTTCTCTTTGTATATTTTTTGGCAGAATTTAGGGGTTAGCGCCGGGAAAAGCAGCCGAATCAGCAGGAATCTGACAAAATGACGGAAATGTTCCTTCGGCCTGTTACAAAATTGTAAAGACTTTTGCGCCGGTTTGTGATACACTGATATCGTATGAATTTATGCGAATGCTCCCGCCTGATTCCGGCGGGAGAAGGAGGTTGCCATGACCGGAAGACGGGTCGCCTCACCAGAGGCGGCGCAGGTGGTGCGGAGACGCTCCGGCGGCGGATTGGCCATGCTGGGGGTGGCCGCCGCATTGATCGTTGGATGCGCGGCGCTCACTGCGGGATTCTGCGCCTACGCGGACAGCTATGACAAAGTATTCCCCGGCGTTACGCTGGGGAACGAGGACCTGTCTGGCCTGAGCCGGGAGGAGCTGGAAACGTTGGTGACGGCGGACACGTTCCTCTCGGGGAGCGTCGCCATCACCGCCGGCGGCGAGGAGCTGGGCCGCCGGACCCAGCGCGAACTGGGCGCATACATCAACAGCGGGAAGCTGGCGGAGGCTGCGTGGAGCGTGGGCCGTGAGAAGGGAGGCATGGGCTGGCTGAAAAACGGTTGGACCATGTTCTGCGGCCTCGTGGGCGTTCAGGTGGACACGGATCTGGTCATCTACTACGACGACGATACTCTGCGCCAGACGGCGCAGGAGATGGCCTCCGTTTTCGACCAGGAGCAGGTGGATGGCAGCTATGAGCTGCGGGAGGACGGCGTGTATGCCACCAAGCCCGCCGATGGACGCACGCTGGATCAACCGGGCCTTATCCGCGCCATGACCAGGCTCAACGGCGCCGCCGGCGAGGCCGAGGCCCCCTTCGAGACCGTCCCCGGCCAGGAGCTGGATCTGGAAGCTGTGGCCCAGGAGCTGAACGCCGAGCCCAGTCCCGCCCGGTACGACATCGAACAGGGCAAGGTGGTGGACGGGAAGATCGGCGTGAGTTTAGACCCGCAGGCAGCAGCTTTCGCCCTGGATGCAGCGGCCCCGGGGGAGACTATCCGTCTCCCCGGTGATGTGACCTATCCCTCCCTGACCGCCGAGGAGCTGGAGGCGGTGTTGTTCCGGGATGAGCTGGGCACCGTCACTACCCGTGTAGGCGGCACCAGCGTCCGCCGCAACAACGTGAAGCTGGCGGGGGCGTGCTGCGACGGCATCATCCTCAACGACGGGGATATATTCGACTACAATGCGGTGGTGGGTAAGCGCACCACTGCCCGCGGCTTTGGCGCAGCCCCGGCCTACGTCAACGGCGAGACTGTAGAGACCGTGGGCGGCGGCATCTGTCAGGTATCCAGCACGATCTATTACGCCACCCTGCTGTCCAACCTGGAGATTGTGGAGCGCTACGCCCATCGGTACGCCCCCAGCTATATCACCTGGGGCATGGACGCAACGGTCAGCTGGGGTGGCCCTGAGTTCCGCTTCCGGAACAACACCGGATATCCCATCCGGCTGGACGTAACCTATAAAAACAGCCAGATCACCGTCACGGTGGTGGGTACGAAGGTGGACGATACCTATGTGAAGATGACCTATAAAAACTTGGGCGACACACCCTATGAGACGGAGTACGTGGAGACCGAGGAGCTGGACTGGGGCACCCAGCAGCAGAAGCAGAGCCCCTACACCGGTCACCAGGTGGTATCCTACCGCAATGTGTACAGCGGAGACGGCTCCCTGATCTCCCAGGAGCAGGAGGCGAAAAGCAACTACAAGAGCCGCAACGAGATCATCTTGGTTGGTACGCGGGGCAAGCCTGCCTCAGGCGGCACGACCATCCCCGACTTCGGGGGTGATAACAGCGGAACCGTCTCCGACATCCCTCTGCCCCCTGATGAGGACTATGACGAGCCCACCCTTCCGCCGGACGACGGCTCCCCGGGCCTGTCGATCTTTGGATAATTGAATAGCAGGCCGGCGGGACACAGCTCCCCGCCGGCCTGTTTTTTCCCTATCAGCCGAAGGGTTTGTCCTATGTCACAGTGTGACACCGGAAAACAGCTTCTTCGTCTGCCGCATTTGCTCGTAGAAAGGCGCTTTCCGCCAGTTCCACGCCTCACTCCCGCTCCCGCCGAAGTAATAGCCGTACAGGACCTCCCGTAGGAATTGGGAGTGAAACCCGGTGTCCGAGCAGTCCGCTAAATACATCCGTCCGTCCCAGTCGCCCAACAGAAAATAGGCGGATATGCCGCGCTCACGGACAATGTCCCTGACCCGCGCCAGGGAATCAATTTCCAGCATCCGGAAGCGGCATTGCGCCCCCACCCGCTCCCACAGATTTTCGTTCACCGGCAGAAGGTGGATGTGAAAGTGGAAGATGGACGCTGAGCTGAGTGTCTGGTCGCTGACGGTCCCATGCTCAAAAAACAGCATCCCCGACCCCATTCTCTCCCTGAAATGGCCGCGCAGGCGCTCCAGCGCATGCTCCACCTGACCGACGATCCCGTCCGGACAGGCAACAAGGGAGACGTAGTGGTTCACCGTTGAGAGGAGAAGATATCCTTTTACGAAGCAGCCGAGGGTTGGCATGAGAAACAGACCGTCATTTTTTGCCAGTATGCGGGCATAGACCGGCAGGTCCTCCGGTCCCGTCTGAGCCGGCTCCCCCAGCGGCTGAAGCTCCGCGCAGAACACGCAGGCGGCCGGATCACCGGTCCGGGTAGAGAAGGATGCGTGCATCATGATCACTGTCCCAATCAATAAACTCTAATTTGCCGTCATAGAAGCTGAACTCAAGACACAGGTGACGGCACCCGCGCTGAAACACATACTCCCCTGCCTCCACAATGCGCTTGGTGTGGGAGGAGAGCTTCTCCAAAATCTGGGCGGCGGTATAGCGCAGGGACGCCTCGTCCTCGCCGTGGGGAAGGAGCTCCGTGATTACGGGGGCCGCGTTCCAGTTGCCCTTCTCTATGGCCGCGAAAGGGCAGTCTGTGGCGGGATATCGTTCGATGACGCGGGCCGACGCGCCCCACACCAGTTCCACTCGGCTGGGGCACACCGCCGGAAACAGACTGCTGAATCCAATCATCATCCGTCCGAAGACCATGCCTCGATGGGCCGCCTCATTCCGGCAGTACCAGATCTCCGAAAACTCGGACAGGTCCGCCTCGTCCAGCCAGCGGAGGGCGGCCTCCGCGTCCGGCTCAGATTGGACGACGATATTTGGCAGCTTGTAAAACCGCACCGGATGGATCAGCTTGACAATATAGACATGCCGCCCAGGCTCCGAGCGGAGAGTATGTAAGACTTCTTCGAGGCATTCAGCATAGTCCTCCATCCGGAAACGCCGGATGGTCTCCCGCAGCCGGCTGCCCTCCCGCAGCCCCCAGGCCACGAGATACCAATGCTTTTTCCACTTTAAGGGGTCAGACGCCCGGGGCGTGGTGGAGATGATTGCGCTCATATTTTATAACCCATTCCTTTATTCTCTGCCCGAAGTCTTCCTGGTATTCTGTCGTGGCGGTCGAGTAGGACATGCTCTGGCGGCCATGCACATTGAAGGGAATATCCGCCTTTTCACCGGACCGTTTCTCATAACAGGCACAGACAGGGCGGCCTATGGCATGAGCCAGACCCAGCATATAGAAAACATTTTTCTTTTTCTCTGTACACTCCGCAATTACAAGGCTGGCCGTGTAAATCGCCATATAGTTATCCGCCGGCGTGCGCTGGGCATCCATGTTGTCCAGGAAGCGAACCTCCCATGGCGTTTCTTCCGGAGCCTTCGCGTTTACTAAGGCCACATTTTTCTCTATGATGCTTTTGAACTTTTCCGCCTTGCGCTCCGCGCCGGAGCGGGACACAATCACCGCGATCGTGCGCTTTTCTTCAGCTGGAGCACCGGCCGCCTTCAGTCTGCCCATATCCGTATAATTTCTCTGCATTACATACATAGCCATTCACCTACTTACAGTTTTTTCAAAGAACTCGTCCAACTTGCGGATAACGTCCTCTTTTTGACGGGTTGACACAGCAAAATCATTTATGTGCTCTTTGATAAAAGAAATGATTCCCTTCTGTAAATCTCCGTAGGGCGGCGGGTTGACCTCGCCGTTCGGCTCATATTTACAGTTTTGAAAGGCGGTACCGGACTCATAGGGAAAATCGCCGTCCTCCTTACCGCAGAGGAGCACTCTCTTCCCCAAGCCATGGGCCAGACCGGCCTCATACATGACGTTGGCGGTGCTTTCATAGCAGTCTATGATTGCAAATTGCGCCATATTCAGCTGATTCCATATATCGCTTATCACCAGCGCGTCGAACGGGTCGTCCTGCGCGCACCAAACATTGAATCCCGCGTACTCCAGCACCTCCTGCACAGACGCCCGGAAGGAACTGGTCCGCTCCTTGGTAAAGGGCATAAAGAGAACCACGCTCATATGGGCAATGGTGGAGAAGCAGTTTTTTCCGAGAACAAGCGGCGAAATTTTTACTGCGGCGAACTCCTTCTTACAGCGCTCCAGACATGCAATCAAGGATTTCAGCACCATCAGACCGTTTACGTTGTGGGAAAAGGAAGGCAACATATCCCAATATCTATACTCCCCGATTTCTGTTACCGTATCGATAATCTCGGTAAGGTCATCCATAAAACACTCCAGCACTGCACAGGGCAAAATGCCGGCCATTACCAGAGAGAGGACCGATTCCAGGTACAGAACCTTAGCATCGACGGTGAAATCGTCCCGGCCCGTCAGGGCCTCTGCCACAGAGAAGCTCTCCCGGATGAAAAAGCTCTCTCGGATGTTGTGATCGGCCAGCGTGAGGAAAAAGGTTTTTTGCAGGAGATCCGTTTCATCATCGTCTAAAAGCCCGCGGGAGTGAGAGAGCGCGTACAGGGCCACGATTAAGTTCCGCTTCATTATGTACTGATCAAACTTGGAGGGGGCCTTGTTGCTGTGCCAGCCGCCGTCCGCATATTTTTTTAAAATATTCAGCAAAAGCTTTTTTGTACACAAGATTTCTTTTGATTTCTCGGACCAGAATTCCTGCATGAGCCCAAAGGCGTACATGGTGGTCATCATGCTGACGTCCTCCGTATTTCCCTTTGCTGGGAGAAACAGGCCGGTGTTGGGATCGTGGGCCTCTATGATCTGCTTTTTGACACGCTCTAAAATTGCCGGAAAACAAGGGGAGTTGGATATGGAGATTCCTTTTTCCTGCAGCTTCTTATATGTATTCCAGAAGAAGATTGCCTTCATGGTTATGTTGCAATTTTCTCTCAAAAGAAATTGGCAACGTTCAAGTCTTGTTTTTTCCTCCTGTGCGGCGTCGCCAGACACATCATATGTTTTTTCAATGTCATAAAAATATTGCAGCTCCTCTACCGCATCACGGATATGCGCCCCATACGCATCGCGGTGGTCGATCAGAAGATTTATTGCGCTGCAGGTGGCATACAGACCGGAGAATTTTGAGCTGGAGCACAGCTCCTGCCAGCC
This sequence comes from uncultured Oscillospiraceae bacterium, assembly GCA_910584045.1. Lineage (GTDB taxonomy): Bacteria > Bacillota > Clostridia > Oscillospirales > Oscillospiraceae > Pelethomonas. The sequence continues at coordinate 44,842 of CAJTYO010000016.1, forward strand.
GCTGCGTTTGCCGGTCCACACGGAGGGAAGCTTATGCTCGACCATATGGTCGAGCGCAAGTGCCAGTGCCTGTTGGGCCTTCTCATACAAGTCCTGATTGTTAAATATGTTATCCATCTATGCTCTCACACCCCTGATTTGCTTTATTTTCTGAAATATTGTTATATTTCAGAGTATCTTTTTGTAAAAATAAGCTTTTATCTAAAAGACCGCAATTCGTCCGGAAATTCTGTTTGAGCTGGAGCAATATCCCCCTTTTCTCCACAGAGAGGATGAAATATTTCATTTTTATTATACCAAATACGGGGCATAAAATCAATTACGGATTGGTCAATATAAACATTTTTGTACGAGACGGACCACCCCGCAAGTTCAACATCATTTAAAACATTCGAGAACCAAGATATAGTAGAAGACTTGCAATTAAAAGCATCGCTGGAGAAACTGGAAGACCTGCGGCGAACAGGATGAGGACATATTCTCAGCAAGCCGGAAGACGTCATCGGATTGTGTAGCGACTCCTTTCCCGCCGGGGATATAAAAGCAGGATAGACAGGTTCAAAAACCATGTCTACCCTAATGATAGGGGTTGCTTACCCTGCGTTCTCGGCGTGTGCCTGTTGCATTTTTCGTGGATTGGGGGTACAATAAAGGAAACAAATGCGAGGAGGCTTCTTCCATGAGAGACGGTTTTATCTGCGTGGCGGCGGGAACGCCGAAGATCCGGGTGGCGGACTGCCGGTATAACGCAGAACGGATTTTTACCATGATGCGCGAGGCGGACAAGCAGGGGGTGAAAATCCTGGCCCTGCCAGAGCTGTGCCTCACCGGCTACACCTGTGGGGACCTGTTTCTGCAGGACACACTGCTGGACGGGGCCGAGGAGGGACTGCGGACCATTCTGGAGGCCACCCGAAATCTGGAAGTCCTCACCGCTATCGGAATGCCGGTGCGGGCGGGCGGCAAGCTCTTTAACTGTGCAGTGGCTGTGCAGCGGGGCGAGGTGGTGGCAGTGGTCCCTAAGACCTATCTGCCCAACTACGGCGAATTTTATGAGAAGCGCTGGTTCGAGACGGTAAACGCATTTGACAAGCCGCTGAACCTGGGCATCGAGGTCCCCGGCAGTCCGGATATGTCAGATAATGCCACCCTGTATACTTCCTTGGCCCAGACGGTGATCGAGTGCAAGGGTATGCCTGGACTGAAGGTGGGCATTGAAATCTGCGAGGACCTGTGGGCCTCCGACCCGCCCTCCCGCCGCCTGGCCGAGGCGGGAGCCACTGTCATCCTGAATCTGTCTGCCTCCAGCGAGGTGGTAGGCAAGGCCGCCTATCGCCGCCAGCTGGTGGTGGGACAGTCGGGCCGCCTGTGCTGCGGTTACGTCTACGCCGACGCTGGAGAGGGCGAGTCCACCACGGATCTGGTCTTCACCGGCCACAACATGATAGCGGAGAACGGGGCCTTGCTGGCGGAGAGCCGCTACGCCACGGGGCTGACCATAGCGGATATAGACATCCAGCGCCTGACCTATGAGCGGCGGCAACTGACCCCCTTTCCGCCGGAGTACAGCTTCCGGGAGCGGGAGGCGGGCATACTCTGTCACGCCTGGGCGGAGTTTACCCCCTGCCTCACCAAGATCCGCCGGTATGTCTCCCCCACCCCTTTCATCCCAGACAACGCCGCCGACCGGGCGGGCCGGTGCGAGGAGATCCTGACCATCGCCGCCCTGGGGCTGAAAAAGCGGCTGGAGCACACCAGTGCGCGGGTAGCTGTGGTTGGGCTCTCCGGGGGATTGGACAGCACCCTGGCCCTGCTGATCACTGCCTTGGCCATGGGGATGCTCCACCGGCCCGCCAGCGATATTGTGGCCGTCACCATGCCATGCTTTGGCACCACGGACCGGACGAAGAACAACGCCGTCCTGCTGGCTGAGCGAATGGGCGCATCCCTGCGGACCATCCCCATTGGGGATACGGTGCGCAGCCATTTCCGTGACATTGGACACAGCAGTGAGGATCAGGACGTCACCTATGAGAATGCCCAGGCCCGGGAGCGAACCCAGGTGCTCATGGACGTGGCCAATGAGCTGGGCGGATTGGTCATCGGCACCGGGGACCTCAGCGAGCTGGCCCTGGGCTGGTGCACCTACAACGGTGACCATATGAGCATGTACGCCGTCAACGCCTCCATTCCCAAGACCTTGGTGCGCCATCTGGTGGACTATGTGGCCCGGGATAATCTACAAAAGGACGAGGATCTGACCCACGTGCTGGAGGATATCTTGGACACGCCTGTCTCTCCTGAGCTCCTTCCGGCGGTCCAGGGTCAGATCAGCCAGCGGACGGAGGACCTGGTGGGGCCCTATGAGCTCCACGACTTCTTCCTGTACTATGTTCTCCGCTGGGGCTTCCGGCCGAAGAAGGTGCTGCGTCTGGCGGAGCTGGCCTTTGACAGGGTCTACAGCCGGGAGGTCATCCTCAAATGGCTCAGGACCTTCTACCGCCGCTTCTTCTCTCAGCAGTTCAAGCGCTCCTGCCTGCCCGACGGACCAAAAGTAGGCAACGCAGCTCTCAGCCCCCGGGGGGACTGGCGTATGCCCTCCGATGCCGTGGTGCGGCTGTGGATGGAGGAGTTGGAGGGGTGAATGTGCAGCGCAGCTGCAATATAAGGGAGGGGAGGCTCTGTTCAGGGCCTCCCCTCCCTGCTGCGTGTCAAAAAAGTGGCTGCAACATTTTTTTGAGGAAGGAGATCAGGCCGAGTTCGGCCCGCAAAGTACTTTTTCGACGTATATGCCGCCGAAAAAGTGATCGCAATGGACGCAGTATGGCGGAAAAAAGACTGGATACACAGCGTTCAACGGTTGTGAATACAGGTTCTTAGCTCCCTATAACTTATCGCCGGTCCTTTTTGATGACGTAGGATGGCATTCCTCGAAGGCAACCGTTTTTTTCATAGAATGCCTCTACGCCCGGCTGTGCGCCGAAGTACAGGGTGGATGGGCTGTTATCTGCGGCGAGCTGGAGCAGCCTGCTGCCGATCCCCTGCCGCCGATACTCCGGGAGAACGAGCAGCTCTGTGATCGTCCCGAAATAGTAACCGTCGGAGAGAATGCGTAGGCAGCCTACCAGTGTACCGCCGTCATAGGCCGTGATGTTATTTGTTTTCGACAGGGCGGCTTGGGTTTTTTCTAAGTCGTACTCTCCCGGCCAGATTCGATTAACAAAGGAGAGAAATACGGAGGCCTGAAGCGTCTGATCGTTTACTCTATATTCCATCGCCTGGTACTCCGATTCAATCGCCTATTCCGTCGGAAATAAACATGGCGTCCCCAAAGGAGAAAAACCTGTACCGCTCCCGTACCGCTTCTTCATATGCGGCCAGCACGTTCTCCCGCCCCGCCAGGGCGGACACAAGCATAATCAAGGTACTCTCCGGTAGGTGAAAGTTGGTAATCAGCGCGTCCATCACCTTGAACCGGTAGCCGGGGTAAATAAAGATATTGGTCCATCCGGCTCTGGCCTCCATAGGACCGTCCGCCGCCGCCCAGCTCTCAATGGTCCGGCAGGAGGTGGTGCCCACGCAGATCACCCGCCCTCCCGCAGCCTTTGTGCTGTTAATAAGGTCCGCCGTCTCCTGGGGAATGACGCAGTATTCGCTGTGCATATCGTGGCTCTCGATCTCCTCCCCCTTCACCGGCCGGAAGGTCCCCAGCCCTACATGCAGGGTGATGTAGCCGATGGAGACCCCCAGGGCCTCTATCTCCGTCATCAGCTCCCGGGTGAAGTGGAGCCCTGCCGTGGGGGCAGCGGCGGAGCCGGTCACACGGGAATACACCGTCTGATACCGCTCCCGGTCCTGGAGCTCCGCCCTGATGTAGGGAGGCAGGGGCATCCGGCCCAGACGTTCCAGCACCTCCAAGAAAATCCCCTCGTAATGGAACCGGACCATCCGGTTGCCGCCCTCCGTCTCGCCCACGACTTCCGCCGTCAGCTCCCCGTTCTCACCGAAGGAGACCCTTGCGCCGGGGCGCAGCTTTTTCCCTGGTCGAACCAGGCACTCCCACACGTTCTCCCCCCGGTCGATGAGCAGCAGCACCTCGCAGGCCCCGCCCAAGGTTCCGTCCATGTGAACCCGGCTGCCCAGCAGGCGGGCGGGCAAAACGCGGCTGTCGTTCATGATCAGGCAGTCTCCTGGGCGCAGCAGCTTGGGAAGCTCGTAAAAATGCCGGTGCGCCCATTTCCCCGTGTTTTTGTCCAGGGTCAGCAGCCGGGATGCGTCCCGGCGCTCCATGGGGGTCTGGGCAATAAGCTCCGGCGGGAGCTCATAGTAAAAATCGCGTGTTTTCAACGGTCTTTCCTCCCGGTTCACTGGATGATATTCGCCAGGGTAATCCCTGTGTAATAGAATAGCAAAATATTCTCGTATGTATACCCTTGCTCCGCCATGGCCTTGGCTCCGTACTGGCTCATGCCCACGCCGTGGCCCCAGCCGGTGCCGGTGATAGTGATCCCGTCTCCGGTCCCGGCGGACGCGCCGGAGGGCTGGAGGAGGGACGTGCCGGAGGCGGTGATGACATATGTGCTCCCCCCGCTCAGCTGGCCCACCAGGCCGCCGCTGGAGATAGCATAAATCTCGCTGAGGCTGGTAAGCTTCTCACCGGACGGGTTGACAGTCCAATCCACGCCCCCGCTGCCGCCGCCGGAGATGGTGAAGCGCATACTCTTGGCGTCCAAAGCCCAGCGACAGGCTTCCTTGGTCAGTACCACCGTTTTGCCGGAAGTATCGCGGAAGGTGATCTCCGCCACGTTTCCCGTGGGGGTGGTCTTGGAGACATAGGCTGAAGTTATAGTTCCAATGGAGTGGCCCCGCTCCCGCAGGCGACTGGCCAGCTGGCTGAAGGTATAGTTGATGGTGTAAGCGTAGTCAGGGATGTTGGTCAGCTTCTCATAGGGGTCCTCCTTTCCCACCAGGTAGGGCATGGGATTGGACCACACGTTTTCCGAAGATTCCGACGCGCCGCCGTTGGCGGAGCAGTAGTAGGTCTCGGCGTATTTCCCGCCATACATAGCCGCGATGCCCGCCGTCTCCTGCACCGCCTGGTCCGTCACAGCGCTGGCCAGATTGACCCCCTGATAGACCTGACAGTCGGTGGTGTTGCATACGTCAAAGCGGTAGCTGTCATAGTGCTTGCTGGGCAGCAGGGCGTAGGTCCGAGCGCAGACCGCTTGGGCCTTCAGTGCCTCCAGGGGCCAGACAGGGCTCATTTCATAGGGCAGAACCCCTTTCACATAGTCGTCCAGAGGCAGAATGTTGATGACGTTCAGATTCCCCCCCGTGCTGCGGCGGTACTCAAATCCTCCGTACCAGCGGTAGCCCTTGAACCATGTCTGGGCCTTCCCCGCCCCGGCGTTTGGCTGAATCCCCAGGCTCTTGGCCCCGGAGCAGTCGAAGGCGAAAAGAATTTCGTCGCCCCCGGTCTCGGTGACGACCACGCCGGTGGCGCTGGGAGCGGACACGCTGCCGGAGACGGCGCGATCCATGCCATACCGATCCTTCCAGCTCCTGGTGGCGTAAGAAGCGGCGGCCACTTCTGCGTCCTCCCTGGCGGTGAAGTTGCCCATACGGACTCGGAAGGTGTTGTTGACGAAGGCCGGGAAGGCATCCGGCAGCTGCGCGGCGGCATAGGCGGCCTCCTCAAAGGTAGGGAACTCCTCCAGCAGCTGGACGTGGTAGCCGCCGATCACACCGTCGGTCTTGGCAGGACGGGCGGCGGAGTAGGTCTTTCCACTGCGGTAGATGGTTCCATCCGCCGTCATGGAGATGGTGGTCTGGGGCAGAAAGCCGATCTCGCTGAAGGACCGGGTGCTCTCGTCAAACCACCCCAGATAGTAGCCAGATCCCTCGTAATTTTCCAGGTTGGCGGAGTACAGCGCCTTGTCGCCATAGTAGAGGCCGACTTTGATGATGTTCTCCGCAGCGCGGGCGGAAACGGTTAATGTGACCGCAGTCAGCATACAAAGGAAAAAAGTGAACAAAAACTTCTTCATGGCACCTCCAAAAGGGACGAAAACGGTTGACAGGGTGCAAAAAATATGGTATGAAAGTACGGTACATCTGCGGCGGATACCGCATAACGTAGTACAGTATACACGGAGCCGCCGGATTTTTCAACCCAGGATTCGACAGGATTCCCTTTTCTGCCCCTGCCAACTTCTGGGGGAGGTGGCTCTTTTGCCCTATCTGTCTGGACAGTACCCATTTTTGGCAGAGTATGGATCGATTTATTCCGATTTTTAGATACATATGGAGGTTTTGTTATGAAGGAATATCGTGTTGGTATTATCGGCTGCACCGGCATGGTGGGCCAGCGCTTTGTCACTTTGATGGAGGGACACCCCTGGTTCAAGCTCACCGCTCTGGCAGCCAGTGCCCGCAGCGCTGGCCGGAGCTATGAGGAAGCCGTATCGGGCCGATGGTCCATGACCTCGCCCATTCCCGAGGAGGCGAAGTCCCTGGTGGTCCTGGACGCCCAGGCGGACGCGGAGCGGCTGGCCGGAATGGTGGATTTCGTTTTTTGCGCTGTAGATATGAAAAAAGATGAAATTCAGGCGCTGGAGGAGCGCTACGCCAAGCTGGAGTGCCCCGTAGTGTCCAACAACAGCGCCCACCGGTGGACCGAGGATGTGCCCATGGTGGTGCCGGAGATCAACGCAGACCACATCCGCCTCATTGACGCTCAGCGCAAACGTCTGGGCACCAAGCGGGGCTTTATCGCCGTCAAATCCAACTGCTCCCTCCAGTCCTATGTCCCCGCCCTGCATCCCCTGCGGAAGTACGGGCTGGAGCGCGCTCTGGTATGTACATATCAGGCCATCTCCGGCGCGGGCAAGACCTTTGAGCGCTGGCCGGAAATGGTGGACAACTGCATCCCCTATATCGGCGGCGAGGAGGAGAAGAGCGAGCGGGAGCCCATGAAGCTGTGGGGCGCGGTGGAGGACGGGAAGCTGACGCTGGCCCAGAGTCCGGCTATAACGGCTCAGTGCTTCCGGGTTGCCTGCCAGGATGGACATATGGCGGCCTGCTTTATGAAGTTCCAAGATGGCCGCAAGCCCACCGAGGAGCAGATCAAAGCCGATTGGGCCGGCTTCTCCGGGCGAGCCCAAGAGCTGAAGCTCCCCTCCGCTCCCAAGCAGTTCCTCCACTACTTCGAGGAACCCGACCGGCCTCAGACCCGGCTGGACCGGATGCTGGAGAATGGTATGGCGGTGTCTGTGGGCCGTCTGCGGCCCGACAGCCAGTACGACTATAAGTTTGTCTGCCTCAGTCACAACACCCTGCGGGGTGCTGCTGGCGGCGGGGTGTTGCTGGCAGAGCTTCTGTGCGCGGAAAACTATATCTGAAATCGTTGGAAAACAGCGGAAAACAGCACAGCCCCGCGCTCTCAGTGAGAGCGCGGGGCTGTGCTCTGTATTTCTCAGGGCAGGCAGTATAGAGCGATGCAGAAAAATTGCAGGATGCTCCCCGCCAGGACAAACAGGTGCCAGACAAAGTGCATATACCTCCCCTGGGATTTGTAAAACACGATCCCCGCGGTATAGGCCAGTCCGCCGCCAACCAGCAGCCCCAACCCCAGCGGCGGCAGAGCCGCCACGATGGCCCGCATGGCCACTACCACCAGCCAGCCCATCAGTGCGTACAGCGCCAGGGACAGCTTGTCAAACCGCTTGAGGTCGATGGCGTTGAGGACAATACCCACCACCGCCAAGGTGGTGTTGGTCAAAAACAGGAGCCACCCGATCCGTCCGCCTACCACCAGCAGGGACATAGGCACATAGGTTCCCAGAATCAGCACAAAGATGGAGCAGTGATCCATGATGCGCAGAGCCCTCTTCACCTCCGGATTCCGCGCGGCGTGATACACCGCCGAGGCGGTGTACAGCAACACCAGACTGACGGCGTAGGCGGTCAGGCTGAAACCGGCTTTCGCTGAACCGGACAGGATCCCCCGTACCGCCAGGGGCACTGCCCCCGCCAACGCCAGCGCAGCCCCCAGCCCGTGAGATATAGTGTTGGCGATTTCCTCACCCCAGCTCTGGGGCCGTTTGATTTTTTCAGATGCCATGTTGAACGCTCCTTCCTTTGATCTACAGAACTATTATATCTAATATTTAATATTAGTATACATTGTTTCGCTTGCTTTGTCAAGTGGCTGCACCAAATTATTTTTTGATTTTATATATTGCATTATGTATGGAAATCCGGTATACTACATAAAAAAAGAAGGGAGCGGTTCGCATGGCCGAAGAGCGTACAGGCGCGGCACAGCGCCTGGCGGAGTGGATGGACGAACTGGAAAAATTTGATCTGCCGGATTGGGACAGCCTGCCCCAGCTGGACTTATACATGGACCAGGTGATTTTGCTTCTGACCCGCTACCTCGCTCCGCTGGGGCGGGGAGGGGAGGAGAAGGCTGTCACTGCCAGCATCATCAATAACTATGTTCGCATGAGGGTTGTACCCCCGCCGGTGAAGAAACGGTATTCCCGGATGCATCTGGCCTATCTTGTCATCATCTGCCTGCTCAAGCAGAGCTTGAGCATTTCCTGTATCCAGCGGCTGCTGCCGGTGGATCACGGCGAGGCGGAAGCTCGGGCACTGTATACGGATTTTGTCCGGCAGTATAGAGCTTGCGCCCGATTTCTGCGAGGTCTGCCTCTCTGCGGCGGAGAGCTGGTGGTGGAGAAGGGAGTGCACCTGCCTCTGGAGGAAAGGAATATGGTAATGACCTCCGCCATCCTGTCCACCCTGTCGAAGTCTCTGACGGAATTCCTGCTTCAGGAGGACGGCGAGGCGTCCGAGGGGGAGGATGACGAGGATTGAAAAATCGGTCCTGGCTGGGCAGTGTCATTAAGTTAAGCATATACCTCGCCCGAAAAAAAGCCCACCGCCTTTTCTGGAAAGATGAACCACCCCAACATGTGCGGACAGCACAAAAAGGTCCCTGGTAGGAAATATTAAGAATTAAGCGGAGAGGCGTTGCGCAAGCAGCGTCTCTCCCGTTTTTATTTAACTGGATGCGCTCGTGGTTATAGAAATAAATAAAATCGTCAATCAGTTCTCTGGCTTGCTGAAAAGTCCCGATTTTATGCCGATAAATGCACTCAGTCTTGAGGATAGAGAAGAAATTTTCTGCCATAGCGTTATCATAGCAGTTTCCACGTCTTGACAGCACCTCTGTTCCTAATATCGTAGAGGACGGCGGGAGTGTGACTCTGTATGTCAAGGAGACCAAAGCGCCAGCAGACTGCACCCCGTTGGCCTCTCCCTTTACCGTAACCTGCAAAGCGCCGGAAAACAGTACGGCGGCGGGCGCGGTCCAGGTTGGACCGGCAAATGGGATCGAGAACGGCGGCATCCCCGAACCGGGGAAGGCCCTCCTGTTCAAGCGGGACGCTCTGACTAATACTGGCGTCGGCCCCGCTACGTTTAAGTTCTCCTCTGTCACCAACGGCGTCTATGCGTTTGACACCGATGAATCCGGCGTGCTGGAGAGTGTTCAGTTGTGGGACCCCGCCGAGGCCGCTGGTAAGTACATCAAGCCCGGTGAGTACGCCGTGACGGAATTGATTCCGCCCCCCAATTACGAGCCCACCACTGAGGTCCAGCAGATCAAGCTGGAGCTGGATGCCAACGGTAATCCTATCCCCGCCGGGCCCCTCGTCTTCAAAAATCTGGCGAAGGTCGGATTGAAGATCGTGAACTATGACCGGCAGAGCCATAGGCCCATGGCGAACGTCACCTTTGAGATTTTCCGGGATGGCATCTCCATCGGACACTATGAAACCGACCAGAGCGGTGAGATTTTGCTGACCGGCATCGAGCCGGGTACCTACCGGGCAGTGGAGATGGACACCGGGGATGACAGCCACATCAAAGACACCGCCCCCCAAGAGATCGAGCTGACCGCCGGCTGTGGCATCAAGGAGCTGTTTTTCTTCAATGACACCAAGCCCGGCATGAAGCTAGTGAAGGTGGACAGCGCCGACCTGTCCAAGACCATCCCCGGTGTGAAGTTCAGCATCCGGGCCATCGACGGCAGCTACGGTCCCCAGGAGTTTGTCACGGACGGAAACGGCGAGATTGATTTGAGCAACCTCCCCACCGGCTCTTACGAAGTGACTGAGCTGGAATGTCTCGGCTATGTGGTGGACAACGCCCAGCGGATCATCCACCTGCGGGCCAACGACACCGTCGAATTTGTGTTCACAAATAAAAAAGCCCGGCCTGCGGCTGATTAAAACCAGCGCGGACGGGTCTGCTTTGGACGGTGTTACCTTTAAGATCACCCCCATTGGGGACGCCAGCCACTCCATTGACCGCACCACGGCAAACGGGAGTGAGATTCTGGTGGAGGGCCTGGAGCCGGGAATTTACTCCGTTGTAGAGACGGCCACCCTGCCTAATCACATTCTGGACACCACCGAGTAACATGTGGAGCTGTCTCCGGGCAAGACCGCTGAGATCCATCTGCAAAATGACAGGCATGTGGAAGGGAAACTTTTTGCCACATTTGTGTGCGGACTAAAGAGAGAATTGGACGACCTTGACGAGGTAACGCTGCAGGAATACTGCCGGTGCCTGTGTGACGATATGCTCAAGGATGGAAGCGCCTTTTCTCCTCTTGTTCGTGAACATGGAACGGTCTCCATACGCATCTGACGGGACAGAAGCCGTTTCCTGCTCACGGAGCAGCAGATGGAACGCGCCCCATGGCGCAAGCCCAAATCAAAGCAGAAAGCGAAAGACCTGCTAATAAAAGTCAAGCTCAAAATGGAAGAAACGCAAAGTTTTTTGTGGATTGTAAAAAGAGTATAGCAAAGCAAGCCACCGCCATTGAAAATTTTTAGCGCTGGCCTAAGATAAGCTGGACTGTGGCTGAATGTTAGGCTTGGAGGCTGTCCAGATACTTCTTCACAGCAGCATAGTAGATACGCAGGAACTTGTTGGCGGAGGCCATCATGTAGACGCGATAAGGCTTGCCCTCGGCACGTTTCCTGTCCATGAACTGGTACACCGGCTCATCAGCGGGCGAACGCTGGAGGATCACACTCATCACTAGGAACAGCGTCCTACGCAGGGCAGAGGAGCCACGTTTAGAGATACTGCGGCTGCGAATCTCCATCTGGCCGGACTGGTACGGCGGGGCGTCAACGCCCGCGAAAGCCACCAGCGCCTTCTTAGAGTGGAGGCGGCGCACATCGCCGATCT
>CAJTYO010000017.1 GCA_910584045.1 uncultured Oscillospiraceae bacterium
TGAACTGGCTGAGGGGGGAGGAGCCGAAAAACTCCTTGATGGCGGCGGTGACGGGGCGGATGTTGATGAGGCTCTGGGGGGTGACGATATCCAGATCCTGAATGGTCATCCTCTCCCGGATGACACGCTCCATACGGGAAAAACCAATGCGGAACTGGTTTTGCAGCAGCTCGCCTACGCACCGCAGGCGGCGGTTGCCCAGGTGGTCGATGTCGTCCTTGGCAGTCAGGCCATGGCTGAGGGCGTTCATATAGTTGATGGAGGCAAAAATGTCATCCACGATGATATGCTTGGGCACCAAGTCGTCCACATGGGAGCGAATGGCGGCCTTCAGTTCATCCTCGTCCTCATACTGCCCCAACAGATCCTGAAGAACAGAGAAGCGAACCCGCTCCTTGATGCCGCACTCAGATACAGGGTCGAAGGAGACATAGCGGGACAGATCGCACATGTGGTTGGAGAAGATGCGAAGGGGGCTGCCGTCCACGTCTACAGTGACTTCGTTGACACCGATGGCATCCAGCTCCCGCAGTTCGCTGCGGGTGAGAATATGGCCTGGCTCAAAGAGCAGCTCGCCGGTGGCGGGGTGGACCACCGGGTCCACCAAGGTCCGTTCAGCCGCCCGGACCCAAAGGGCAAGCTTCTTGTTGAACTTGTACCGGCCCACGGTACTCAGGTCGTAGCGGCGGGGATCGAAGAACAGACCGTTGAGAAGAGTCTCGGCGGAGTCCACCGTAGGGGGCTCGCCGGGGCGCAGCTTGCGGTAAATCTCCAGCAGGGCCTCCTCATAGCTTTTGCATCCATCCTTGTCCAGAGTGGCCCTGACAGTGGGGTCGTCTCCGAAGCTGTCGAGGATGTCCTTGTCCTCCCTGAGGCCCAGGGCGCGTATGAGGCACGTGATGGGCAACTTGCGGTTTTTGTCGATGCGGACCCAAAACAGCTCATTGGCGTCCGTCTCATATTCCAGCCAAGCGCCGCGGTAGGGGATCAGCTGAGCGCTGAGGATGGGCAGATCAGTTTTGACATCTGTCTCCTTGCCGTAATAGATACCGGGAGAGCGGACGATCTGGGAGACCACGACCCGCTCCGCGCCATTGATAATAAAGGTGCCGGACTTGGTCATCAGGGGGAAATCGCCCATGAAGATCTCCTGCTCTTTGATGACGTCGGTCTTCTTGTTGCGCAGGCGCACAGTGACCTTTAGGGGTGCGGCGTAGTTGACGTCCCGGGCCTTGCACTCCTCCACGTCGTACTTGGGCGGTTCGTCCATGCTGAAGTTGATGAAGCTCAGCTCCAGTGTGTCGGCGTAGTCGCTGATGACGCCAACGTCGGCGAACACTTCCTTTAACCCGGTGTCCCAGAACCACTGGTAGGAGTTTTTCTGAATCTCCAGCAGGTTGGGCATGGGCATAATCTCCTCATGCCTGGCGAAGTTCTTCCGCAGCGTTTTGCCGTAATACTTGTCCTTGGCCATCTTACTATACTCATCTGCCTTTCCGCGCCCCGCCAGAAGGTGGGACGTCAAAATTTCGATACGCACGGATGTGTTGATAATTTTCGAGTGAAGACCTATTGCTTTTTTCGTGTGAAAATGCTATACTGCAGTGGATAGGGGAATGTGAACGTATCCCCTTTTTAAACATAGCACTTCAGTTTACCATTTTCCTCCTGGTTTGTCAAGGGGGTTTTTGTTTTTTCATACGGCAGCCACAAGGGCTTGCGGTCTGTTCATAGCGGACGGCAGGCCCTTGTGTTCTGTAGGCTGCCGGACATCCCGGGTGCGCCTTGGCGGGCGGCATATTTCATACTGACGGCAGTGTTCGACAGATTTCGCCTTTTCCAGCACAAAGCCTATTGAAAAACCGGGAAGAATATTATATACTCTTTTCAGATCAAGGCAGGGGGGAGGTCGATGGCGTCGCTGAAGCTGACAGCATCTCGGGAGCAGGCTGGACGAACAGTGAAGAGTGTTTTGAAGAGGGAGCTCACGATGTCCTCTTCACTGGTGGACCGTCTAAAGCGGACGGAGACGGGGCTGACAGTAAATGGCGAACGGGTTTTCACCAACGCTGTGCTGCGGGAAGGGGACCGGCTGGTGGTGGACCTGACCGCGGCGGAACGGTCAACGGAGCTGCCGCCCATACCCATGGAGCTGGATATTCTCTTTGAGGACGAGCACTTGCTGGTGGTGAACAAGCCCGCGCCCCTGGCGTCCATCCCTTCCTCGCTGGTTCCCAGCGAGCCTACGCTTGCGGCGGGACTACTGCACTATTTGGGAGCGGGGGCATCCCTCCATTTGGTGAACCGGCTGGACCGGGGCACTACCGGCCTGTTGGCGGCGGCAAAGAATGCCTATATCCACGATCTGCTGCGTCGGCAGCTGCACAGCGGGTGCTTCCGGCGTATCTATCAGGCCGTCTGTGTTGGTGGGCCGGAGGGGGAACAGGGGCGGATTGTGCAGCCCATCGGCCGGGACCCTGCCTCCGCAATCCGGAGGAGGATCGATCCGGAGGGGAAACGGGCGGTGACAGATTACCGGGTGTTGCAGCGGTGGGGGACTTTTACGTTAGTGGAGCTGCTCCCTCACACCGGGCGCACCCACCAGCTGCGGGTCCATATGGCGGCTTTGAGCTGTCCGCTTGCGGGGGACTGGCTGTACGGCACGGAGGACCGGGAGCTGATTGCACGCCCAGCTCTTCACGCGGCCCGCCTGACGCTGGTCCATCCGATTACCGGTACGGAGGTTGATCTGGTGGCGCCGCTGCCAGCAGATATGAGAAAACTATTGGAGCGTTGAATTGGCTATGGCAGAACTGATATTTCTGGATCTGGAATGGAATACCACATTCTACCGCAATAAATCCGGGGAGCGCGTCCCCTTCCATGAGTTGATCGAGGTGGCCGCCATGAAGGTGGAGCAGGCCACTGGCGCCATGCTGGATTCCTTTCACAGCTATATCCATCCCAAGGCCAGCCGTAAGATAGAGAGCCGTACTTACCGCTTGCTGCCCTATGAGAGGGAGGAGCTGCGCGGTTTGTTGGCTGGGGCACCCTGCTTTTTAGATTTAGGGCCCGCTTTCCTGCGCTGGTGCGGGCCCAATCCGGTATTCGTGGAGTGGGGCAGCAACGACGTGGAGGTGCTGCTGTCCAATTTCGCCTTCCACAAGCTGTCCTTTGACAAGGACTGGAAGTGCGAATATTTTGACCTGCAATACATGTATCAGAAGCTGGTGGAAGGCAGCTTAGGTTGTCAGCCCTCCCTGGAGAAGGCGGTGACGGATCTGGAGATGGAGACGGACCTGGACTTCCACTCCGCGTGGAACGATACCTATTATACAGTGATGGTCTATCAAGTGATGCTGGACCGGTTCAAGGACCTGACCATGTTCCACCGCCCGCCTAAGCAAAAAGGGGCGCCCCCCCTGTGGGAGTTAGAGCTGGGCAGCTTTGATACCCGCTGGGCCTGCAAGAACCGTCGGGAAATCTGCCAGCCGGTCTGCCCCCTGTGCGGCCAGCTTTTGACCACAGGCCGGTGGATGCGCACCACTCCTACCGAGCAGGTCCTGCGCTGCAAGTGCAAGAATCACCGCCGTTTGTATATGGCTGTCACTGTGGAGCGCTCCGGCGCACAGTGGACGGGGAAGGCCTCTATGTATAAGGAGGCCGGTCCCATTGCCGAACGCTATCGGAAAACCGCCCGAAAGCTGCAGGAAAATGCCCGGCGGAAAGAGAGAGACAAGATGGAGAAGGCTGCCGGATAAATGGAAGAAACGTCCCGTCCTGGCGGGGCGTTTTTATTTTTCTAAAATAATAGATGAAAAACTCTTGACAAATATATTCTATTGTAGTAGAATGCAGATATTCTATCGAGATAGAATATCTGCAAAGGAGCGACCGCAATGGACTGTAAAATTTTTGACAGTGAGCTGAAGATTCTGGAAATCCTGTGGGAAGGCGGGGAGCTGCCCGCAAAAGAGGTGGCCGCCCGGGCTGCTGGGCAGGCGGACTGGAGCAAGACCACAACCTACACCGTACTGAAAAAGTGCGTGGAGAAGGGACTGGTTGCGCGGAAAGAACCAGGCTTTCAGTGTCGTGCATTGGTGACCCGGGGAGAGGTGCAGCGGCGGGAGACTAGGGAGCTAATTGACCGGATGTACGGCGGCAGCGCCGATCGGCTGGTGGCCTCTCTGTTGGACGGTCGGACGCTGACCGGAGAAGAGATTGACCGGCTGCGCCGCATGGTGGAGGAGCTGAAATGATGGAGGAACTGCTGCGCGCGGCGGTGCGCGTGACTCTGTCTGCCGGGGTGATGGTTCTGGCGGTACTGCTCCTGCGCGTGCGATTTCAGGAGCGGACGCCCCGGCGGGTCTTCTGCCTGTTGTGGGACATCGTGCTGGTGCGGCTGTTGGTACTGGCCGAGATTCCATCGCCGGTGAGTATCCGACTGTGGCTGCCGGGAATTTTTAGGCAGTCCACCGAGCCCGCAGGTGTGCCAATGGTCACTCATGGTCTGACGGAGGGAACTGCGGCGGTTCAGGCAACATATGTCTTCTCTGCAGCGGACAGTGCTCCCATGTGCTGTGAAGTCCCCAATACGCCGCCGGTGGGCCTGGGTAATATTCTGGCTGCGTTGTGGCTGGCGGCGGCCCTGACGATGGCGGGATGGTTCCTGTGGAACCATCTGCGCAGCCGCCGGATATATGCCGCCTCACTGCCGGTGCGGGACGGGTATGTGCTGGAATGGCTGGCGGAGCGGCCCCTTCGGCGGCCGGTGCGGACGCGGTACAGCGACCGGATCGCCTCGCCGTTGACTTACGGTGTTGCATACCCTGTGATACTGCTCCCCAGCAGAATGGACTGGCGGGACAGGGAGGCCCTCTCCTGTGTTCTGTCCCACGAATACGAGCATATCCGGCGTTTTGACGCGCTGCGAAAGGGCCTGCTGGCTCTGGCGCTGTGCCTCCACTGGTTCAATCCCCTGGTCTGGTGCATGTATGTATTGGCGGGGCGTGACATAGAACTCAGCTGCGACGAAGCCGTGGTCCGTGCTGGTGCGGACCGGGAGGGCTACGCCCTGGCCTTGCTGGGCCTGGAAGAGCGGCGGGGCGGGTGGAGTTCCATTGGCAGCCATTTCAGTCAAAATGCTCTGGAGGAAAGGATCAAGGCAATTATGAAACACAAGCATTTCTCTTTGACCGCGCTGGTATCGGTGCTGCTGGTAATGGCGGTCACTACTACCGTTTTCGCCTCTGCTGCACCGGAGAATAAAGAGACGTCGGATCTGCGCCAGGATAACAACGCCCCTATTGTTACCTATGTGGAGAATGAAAAGGATGCCAGTGTGATGATGTCTAGCGGGGAGACCGGTGAGAAACTGTTTTCCGTGGATGGCGGAGAGACCTGGATGAGCGAGGAACGCTACCATGCCGAGTACGGAAACTGGGGCGACGATTGGCAGGTGGAGTGGTGGACCTACGAGGAGTACAAGGAATGGTTGGAGCAAGAGAAGAAAAATCTCCAGGAGATCATTGGTTCCAGTGGCTGGACCCCATCCACTGGATGGTTCACTTGGGACCAGAAGAGGGTGAATGAGAGCATCGCGCTGTATGAGGAGGTGTTGGAGGACATTAAAAATGGTGCGCTGTACTCCAGAACTGTCACTGATAAGGACGGCAATGAGGTGGAAGGGATGCTGGGCAGCAACGCGCCGTTAGAGACTGCCGTTGTAACCACTTACGATGAAGGAGTTCTAACGGGGCCCACGGAGTTGGATACAGAGGCCTTGTTGAAGGAACTGAAGGATTTCGGTATCGGAGGCGATGAGAACCACATGACCTACAACGGCCAACTAATCCGCACTTTCGTAGACGGCGCGCCAGTAGGGAAACATGGCTATTCCACACGGTACGTTTATACCAACAATACGGGGGACATAGATGTCCATACACTCCGATCCGTCATCCACAACCCGGACGGCTCTTATGACACGATGGGGGATTTAATCGGCGTGGCGGCGGCAGGTGACCCGGGCTTTGATCAAAAGCTCATTGACAGCGCCAGATTCACCGGTGGCCCTGAGGCTGTGGCCACGCAGGATGCTGCCACGAACGGCAGCGGTGAGCGGGGCCAAACCTTTGAGGAAATCTTTGCCCGGTACACAGCGTACGGCCTGGTTTACCAGCCTCGTGAGAGCGGCATGGGGGCGTTGATATGGAACGGGCAGCCGGTCCGATCCTTTGCCGATTTGAATCCTGGCGGCGGCACGTTCAGCTACAGCGACCCCTATGTGGAGGAAGGGCTGGCAGTTCATACAGAGTATGACCAGGACGGCAGGATGATAGGCCTTGCCGCCGACCCTGCTCAGGTAAAGGGGGGTAGTCAAGAGAAGCGAGAGTTTGGCTTTGACTACTGTATCCCCGTGAAGGGAACGTTGTCTTCCGCTTTTGGTCCTAACAGGCACACCTTCCACTATGGCGTTGACCTGGCGGCGGAGAAGGGGGCGGATGTAACGGCTTTTGCCGGCGGTACGGCCAGTGAGGTTGGATTCGACTCGACTCTGGGTAACTATGTGGTGCTTAGCCATACGAACGGCTATTCCACGCTCTATGCCCATTGCAGCAGCATTACTGTGCCTGAGGGCAGCAGCGTTGCCATGGGTGAGAAGATTGCCGAGGCGGGAGCTTCCGGCCAGGCCACCGGTGCGGCCCTCCACTTCGAGCTCCGGCAGGGGGATACGTATTTGGACCCGGCGCAGTATTTGGATGGATTGATTTAATCTGAAGTGCAGTAACCTTTGGTCCGAGGCGGAGTGATCCGCCTCGGATTTTCTCCTTGACAAACCTATCGGCACATGATATATTATATACATCGATTAACGATATATCAACTGCGGATAGGAGAGGGTGATCTATGGGAACGGAAAATCAGAGAAAGCTTGCCGTGACTGGAGGTCTGTTCAGCGCAATCTACCTGACCATGAACAACGTGCTGCCCAGTGCGCCGGAGCTGCTGATGGGGCTGACGCTGGGGCTGGGCTTGGCATTTCTAGTCCTGGGACTGTTGCCGGGGGAGAGCTGGCGGAAGCTGAGAAGGTGGAGGCATAGTGGAGAATAAGTATCAGCCCCTTACCGAGGCTTTATACTACATCCTTTTGGCTGCGCGGAAGCCGGTCCATGGTTATGGCATCATCCAGGAGGTGGAGGAGATGACCGGCGGGCGGGTACGGCTGGGGCCGGGAACCCTGTACGGGGCCATCAACTCCCTGTTGGAAAAGGGATGGATCGTGCTGTACAGCGCGGACCTGGGGTCCCGGAGGAAAAAGGAGTACGTTGTCACCGCGCTGGGCCGGGAGATCTTTGCAGCCGAGCTGCTGCGGCTGCGGGAGCTGGTAGAGAACGGGGAAAAAATGGAGGGCGGGGTATGATTCGTTGGAAATTCACCTTTGACAAGGACGAGGAGCAAGAGTGGCTCAACGACTGGTGCCGGCGAGGCTGGGCAATGACCGGTTTCTGGCTTGGAAAGGTTTCCTTCGTCCCCTGTCAGCCGGGGGAATATATCTATCAGATCGATCTGCTGCCAGGGAAGGGGCTCTGGGCCGACGACTATGAGAGCTATGTGATCTTCATGCACGAGATGGGTGTGGAGGTCCTTCAGCGATGGGGGAGATGGGTATACCTTCGGAAACGGGCGGAGGACGGGCCCTTTGAGGTCTATACCGACATATCGTCCAAGCTGGAACTATACAGCCGTATCAGGAGGATGTTTCTTTGGGTCTTCTGTATCGTGTGCCTATGTTCAGTCAGTGCGTGGAATTTGCTGGTCCGATTTCCGGAGGATATATTTTCCAGAGGTCTGGCGGGTCTCTATATCGTGATGCTCTCCGTAATGCTGCGGGCTGTCTGGCAGTGTTCCCGAAAGATTCGGGAGTTGAAAAGACAGAGCGAGTAAGGAGGCCGAGCCATGAAACGCAGACAGAATAACATGTGGACAGCGGCGGGCTGTCTGCTGGATCCCCAAGGGTGAGGCTATGTATGATGGGGTGCCTGCGCTCTAGAGCTGTGGGACGTGGCGCAGGCGCATCGGGAGAGGGAGGAATAGCAAATGAAAGAAAAGCGGATTTGGGCGGTCTGTCTAATAATTTTTGGGGTGGCGTCGGTGCTGCTGGGACTGTGCCGCCTGCTGTGGGCCGGGGTGCCAGACGCAGTAGTGCGAACACTGGGGATTGTGATATTGGCTGCGTTGGCGGGGTTCGTGTTTGTCACAGTGCGGCTGGCTGTCGCAAAAAAATAGGCTGAAATCTAATAATATGGATCCGGTACAGCGCGCAGCTGCACCGGATCCATTGCTTATTGGATCACACGTCCCGATTGTACACCTTTTTTACGCTCTCTCGGCCTCGATACATGAATAGGTACACCGCCCCCAGAACCAACACGTTGGTTGCGGCAATGATAAAACGCTCCGGCAGGATCTCCGCTAGTGCGCCGATGCTCAGACTTCCGGCCACACTTCCCAGGAAGCAGATCATCTGGAAAATTCCGTTGAATCGTGCCCGCTTGTTGTCCGGCACATAGGACTGCATCGCCGCCGAGCGGATGGTGTAGGAGGTTACGCCCAGCGCCCCATCCAGAAAGAACCATACGGCCATCAGTGGTACTGGCAGGAACAGCAGCGTCCCGGACAGGAGGTTGATCGCCGCATAGACGAAAAACGCTACCGCAAATCGTCTCTCCCTGGGAATATGCAGCCTGTACTGGACTGCGCCGCCCAGCAGGCGACCCGCTGTGGTGAAATTGCTCAGAATGGAGTACAGCGCCGCCGCAGTCACGGGCCAGGAGGCAAACTGGGCGGCGTGATTTAGGAAGTACGGCAGTTGGAGCTGCTCTGCGCTGGAGGCCAGATTGCTTACCATGAAGTACAGGGCGATGAGCAGCAGGCCGTGCTCGCTGCGGATGTAGTCCACGCCCTCCAGCAGTTCCCGGCGGAACTGTCTAAAGGCGCTCCAGGTGGTCCCCTGCGGGAGTTCGGATATGTGTGTTTCCTGGAAGCGGATTGTGACCTCGAAGCAGGCGGCGGCCAGAAAGCTGAGTGCGTTGACGGCGAACAGGATCGCCGCGCCGCCCATCCGGTAGTAGAGCACCGCCGCCAGCGGACTGGCCAGTCCAGACAGGTCCACCAGCAGGCCATAGACAGAGTACCCCTTTTGGAAGTTCCCCTCGGCAATCAAATTGGGGTAAAAGCTGTCAAAGGCGACAATGTACACGCCGTCGATGATGCCGGTTAGGAAGCTGAACATCAGCAATCCAGAGTAGCTGAACCACCCACCCCGCAGCAGCAGGAAAAGCAGGAAATAGGTACCCGCCGACAGGAAATCCAGGCTATAGATTACCTTTTTCCGGCTCACACGGTCCAGATACGGCCCCGCCAGCACAGGACAGATCATGATAGGCAGCTGAAAGCTCACCTGGAAGAGCATGTATAGAAAGGTGGAGCCCGTATAGTCCAGCACCAGCAGACTGAGGGCGAAATTGGACAGGGCGTTTCCTACCAGAGAAATAAAGCTCCCTATCGTTATGACTGTGAAATCATAGGTCCACAGTGTTTGTTGTTTCACTCTGTATTTTTTCTCCTTTACGTCGATTTTTCTCTCCGGCGTTTTCGGGCCGGGTCAGAAAAATCAACGCGCTGCAAGCATCTGCATTTTGATCCCATCCTTGTCTAAATTTTCCGCAAAGCACGGTTTCTTACGGAGGACCGGGCTGGAACCGTTCCTCCTCCAGCAGGACCTCTACGGTCCCGGCGGAGAGCTCAGTCACCCTGTCCTGGAAATCGTCCACGTCTTCCGATGGAAGGAGCACCGACAGAAGTACGTCCGTGCCAAAATCCGCATTGTTTACTGTTCCGCCACATTTTTCCACCAGCAGCCGCATCCGCTCGTACAGCGGATAGGGGCAAGGGACTGCCAATGTTGCCCACAGCCGCATCCGGCTGATGCCTGCTGCGTTCAGGGCAAGCTTCGCCGTGCCGCCGTAAGCCCTCGTCAGTCCACCAGCTCCTAACAGGATACCGCCGAAGTACCGGGTCACCACGCATACGGCATTGGTGACCTCCTCTTTAAGAAAGATGTTCAGCATGGGCTGTCCCGCTGTACCTTGGGGCTCGCCGTCGTCACCGTAGCGCAGGATATTCCCTTCCCGAAGGGCATAGCAGAAGCAGTGGTGCCGGGCATCGTGGTGCTTTTTCCGGACCTCTTCAATATGGGCCCGGGCCTCCTCCTCGCTATCCACCCGCCAGAGCTGACCGATGAAGCGGGAGCGCTTCTCCACGAATTCTGCCTCCCCGTAATCCCGGGGGACCAGATAGCTGTCCATTAGGCGTTCCGCTCCTCCCACATTTCCCGGGTCATAAAGTAAAAGCAGGTGGGCCGGTCCGAGAAAAACTCATCGCTGATCTTCTCCGTAAAGGCGTAAGAAAACCCGTTTTTCTCAATCACACGTCGGGATCTGTGATTTTCCTCATAGTGGGTACACCAAATCTCGCTGAGGCCTATGTCCACAAACCCGTGCCGCAGCAGCTCTGCCACCACCTCCGGCATGATACCCCGGCCCCAGTAGGCGGGGGAGAGAGCGTAGCCGGTTGCCAGGCTTTTCTCACCGTCCTGCGCTTTGCCGTGACGGACGAATCCGGCGGAGCCGATGACCCGGCCTGTCTCCCGGTTCACCACTGCGAAGACATGGGGCGCGGCGAACACAGTGCGGATGATCTCCCGACTCTCCTCCACGCTCTCGTGGGGCTTCCAGCCGGCAATGGGACCCACCCGGGGGTCCTGGGCATAGGCGTATACATCCTCCGCGTCCGCCTCGGTGAAGGGACGGAGGATAGTTCTGGCTGTCTCTAGAATTGCCATGCCGCTCCCTCCTCTTTATCGGGATAAAATAAATGTTCGACGGAAGGTATTATACCGCACCGAAGCGTAAAAGTCCATAGAAAAAACGGCCGTCATGTTAGAGAACGGGAATTTCAAAACATTCCGGTGGATTTTTGAAAAAACACTTGCAATTTGATGTGGACGGTGGTATACTAGCCTACAGCTTTGCGGTGAAAGCCGCCGGAGCGAATTGAAGAGGAAAGAGGTGAACGAGAGCAATGAAGGAAGGTATCCATCCCAATTATCAGCAGACTACGATCAAATGCGCCTGCGGTAATGTAATTGAGACAGGTTCCACGAAGAAGGACATTCGCGTGGAAGTCTGCTCTAAGTGTCACCCCTTCTTCACAGGCAAGCAGAAGCTGGTCGATACCGGCGGACGGGTTGCCAAGTTCAACAAGAAGTTTGGTCTGAACTGATCGCATTACCAGAAGAGCCGTTCCGCTGTCTGCGGAACGGCTCTTTTTGCCGCCAAACAATCGTACTTGCTGAAAACGTGCGTTTTGGTCATACTATACCTATTACGAAAAGCAGAGGTGCTATGAGAGAAAAAGGAATGGAAGAAATCAAAAAGCCCCGAGACATCGCTGTCCTGGTGGGGCTGGCCAGCCCGCGGCTGGAAGCGGGAGACAACGCCAGCGAGGAATCCTTGGAGGAACTGGAAGCTCTGGTGGAGACCGCCGGAGGCGAGGCGGCCGCCTCCGTTTTTCAGAGCAGAACGTCCCCAGACCCCAGAACCTTTATCGGTGAGGGCAAGGTGCGGGAGATCAAAGAGCTGGTGAAAAATGAGGAGGCAACTACTGTCATCTTTGACAATGACCTCAGCCCCTCCCAGCTGCGGGTTCTGACAGAGGAATTCGGTGTGCAGGTACTGGACCGCAGCGCTCTTATTCTGGACATCTTTGCCCAGCGGGCCAGAACCCGGGAAGGCCGGCTGCAGGTGGAGCTGGCACAGTACCAGTATCTGCTTCCTCGGCTAACCGGCATGTGGACCCATCTGGAGCGCCAGGCCGGCACCAGCGGCAAGGGCCCCATCGGCTCCAAGGGCCCCGGCGAGACCCAGCTGGAGACCGACCGGCGGCACATCCACCGAAAGATTGACAAGCTGAAAGAGGAGCTGGAGGAAGTGCGCCGTATCCGCGGCACCCAGCGCCGGCACAGGATGAAAAACGAAATACCTGTTGCAGCCATCGTAGGGTACACCAACGCGGGAAAGTCCACGCTGCTCAACGCCCTGACCGGCGCGAACATCCCTGCCAACAACCGGCTGTTCGATACGCTGGACACCACCAGCAGGCTCCTGACCGTCAGCGACACTCTGGACGTGGTCATCTCCGATACCGTGGGCTTCATCCATAAGCTGCCCCATCAGCTGGTGGACGCGTTCAAGGCAACGCTGGAGGAACTGGAGTACGCCGACCTGCTGCTGCATGTGATCGACGTCTCCAACCCCCGCTGGCAGGAGCAGGCCCAGGTTGTGGATGGGCTCATCCGTGAGCTGGGGGCGGAGCAGACCCCCTGCCTGCGGGTATACAACAAATCCGACCTCGTCTGGGGTGAAATTCGTCCTCACGGTGAGATGGAGGTCAACATCTCTGCCAGAACGGGTGAGGGTTTGCCCGAGCTGTTGGAGGCCATTGACCGGACACTGGACAAGGGGACTCGCCGGGTGACGCTGCATCTGCCCTATGACAAGGGCGCTCTGCTGGACCTTCTGTATCGGGAGGCGAAGGTGGAGAGCGTGGAATACGCGGGGACCATCGACATCGTCGCCGTATGCAATCCCAGGGCTGTCGGAGTGGTGAAGCCTTATATAGAGGGCTGGGTGGAGACCTTGGAGCCGTGGGAGGCATGAAAACAATCCGACCGGCTGCTGGGCTGGGTGCGGCAATCCGGCAGGTCTTTCTGTTTGAGCTGCTATGGAAGCTGCTAATTCTGGGGGCGGTGGCTCCGCTGTTCCAGGAGATTTACCAGACCTATGTATCCTCGATGGGTATACGCTTCAACGGGAACGTCCTGGACGTGTTCTTAAACCTGAAAGGCGGGGTTCTGTTCCTGCTGCTCTTCTTGTGCGCGGCGGTAGTAATTTATTATGAGTACAGTGTGATTGTCAACATTGTATCTCTCTGCCGTCAAGGGAAGGACTTCCGGCTGCCGCAGGTGATGAGAAGCTCCTTGTGGAGCTTGGGTGCTATGCGGGGTTGGTCTCTGGCGATTGGGTCCCTCTATTATGTGTTGCTGCTGCCGTTGGTGCATATTGGGTATGTGTGCACGATGTCACCCTGGGTGGTAATACCGGAATTTGTATTTGAGGAGATGCGCAAGACCGGTTTGGGCGTGGCAGGGATGCTCGCTATTTACGCTGTGGAGTATGCCGTGTACCTGTTATTGCTGTTTGTCCCCATCTGCATGATTCTGGGATGCCGGCGATTTGGGAAAGCGGCGGCAGACAGCTTGTTCTACTGGAGAGAAATTTCCTGGAAAAGCAGGTTGGCGATACTCGGGACGCTAGTGGTTTGGGAACGGATTGCTACGGAGATTGGCCGCTTCTGGCGTCGAAAGCCCCTTGGAAACGATGATTTTGGCGATTATTTCTTAAAGAATCTGATTCATTCAGAGGCGTTTCGGACAGATCTGCTCCACTGGTTAGTGATGAACATCCTGCAAACGGCCGCCATGACGGGTATTATCTGGCTCCTTGTTTCCTGTGTGGAGGAAAAAGGGTTCCACGCCTCGCTCCAGCCCAACTGGAGCGAGGATACCGATGCGCTTCTTGGAATCCTTGGACGGCGGTGGGGAATTTTGTGGGCGGGCTGGAGAGCCCGGCTGAGAACCACAGGCTGGCGGCTGGCTGCGTTGGGTACCTGTCTGCTTCTGACAATGTGGCTGGCCCTTTCCAGCTGGCAGCCGCCGCCTATTCATGCGCCTCTCGCTATCGGCCACCGTGGTTGTATTGAGGCGGTGGAGAATACATTAGGTGCTGTCTTGGCTGCCCAGGAACGTGGGCTGGACTATGTAGAGATTGATGTGCAGCTCACCCGGGACGGGGTTCCGGTGTTGTTTCACGACCGGGATCTGCGTCGGCTGGGAGGCCGGGGGGAGAGCGTCGGGGAGATAAGCTGGGAAGAGCTGCGCACACTTCCAATACAAGACTATGCCCACCAGGGAGCAGATGCACGGGTTGCCTCCCTGGAGGAGGTACTGGTCGTGCTGCAGAACAGATCCATAGGGCTGCTCATTGAGCTGAAGCCCGCTGCAGGAGACGCGGGTGGGCTGGCACGGGCGGTAACGGAGTTGGTCGAGCGGTACGGCTTTGGGGAGAGAGCGATGTTCATGTCTCTGGACTACACATGCCTTATGCCTATTCTGGAGCGCCACCCAGAGTGGTGGGTTGGCTATTGTCTGTTCAGCGCTACCGGTGAGATCGATCGGACAATGCAGCAGTATGAGGTGGATTTTCTGGCGGTGGAGGAGGCCCTTATCACCAGCCGCCTTGTAGCACAGGCGGGAGAACAGGGGCTGCCCGTATATGTCTGGAGCGTCTACGACGACGAGAGAATGCGGCAATACTTGGAAATGGGCGTTTCCGGTCTTATCAGCGACTATCCGGACGAGGTCCGGCGGGTGGTAGATACATACAGGGCCGGTCATCAGGGGACGGTATACCGCTGGGAAGGGGAGGGCGCTCCTCTTCAGAAGGATAGCGCTGGCACAAAATAGTTCTGTCATGAACATTCTGTAAATTGATGCCAGCCGCCCTTGCATGAGGCGGCTGGTGTGTGTTATAGTAAAGGTGGTATTTATGTGCCGGCTGGATTGAATCGTTAGCGGTGAACTGATGACGATTGTCCTTGTGTTATTTTCGGCTTAAGAGGAGACTGCAGATTTACATTTGGCCGATCTAAAGCCAAATATTCGTTTTGTTCGAAAAGTGCGCAAGCCAGGCCAGGGGGCAGGTTTGCGCATTTTTAAATTTTATGAGAGGTGGTGGCAGCTAATGAGCTGGCAGGAGGAATTGAGAAATGGCATCCGGACGGCGGAGCAGCTTGCGCCTATTCTGGGCTGGACTCCAGAGGAGACGGCCCGCCGGGCAGAGATCATACGGCGCTTTCCTATGCTGATTACGCCCTACTATCTGTCCCTGGTTGATCCAATGGATCCTCATGATCCCATCGGACGGATGTGCGTACCCACGGAGGATGAATTTGATCCGGGCGGTTCCTTTGACACCAGCGGCGAGGCATCCAACACAAAACTGGAGGGGCTTCAGCATAAGTATGCCCAGACAGTCCTGCTGCTCAGCAGCAACCAGTGTGCCATGTATTGCCGCCACTGTTTCCGGAAGCGGATGGTCGGGCTGACGGAGGATGAGTTGAACCGCCGGGTGGACGAGGCGGTGGCCTATGTGAAGAGCCATGAGACCGTCACCAATATTCTTATCACTGGCGGGGACGCCTTCATGAACCCAAACGAGATTATCGAGCGATACCTGCGGGAGCTGACAGCCATAGAGCGGCTGGATTTCATCCGCTTCGGTTCCCGTGTACCGGTGACGCTGCCGGAGCGGATTTACGGGGATCAAGACTTTCTGGATATGTTCGCCTGTTTCGCCCAGAAAAAAGCGTTGTATCTGGTGACCCAGTTTAACCACCCCAGGGAGCTTACGTCCCAGGCTGTCAAGGCCCTTCGGGCCATGATCGAACGAGGTGTACAGGTCCGCAACCAAACGGTACTGCTGCGGGGGGTGAACGACAGCGGGGAGGTGCTGGGCGAGCTGTTCTCCGGCCTTACCCGGGTGGGCGTTGCACCCTATTACGTTTTCCAGTGCCGGCCGGTGACGGGAGTAAAGGAGCGCTTCCAGGTACCGATTCTGGAAGGACTGCGCATTGTGGACGCCGCCAAGTCCCGACAGAACGGATTTGGCAAATCGATTCGCTATGCGATGAGCCATCCCCGCGGAAAGATCGAGATCCTTTGCCGGCTTTCCGGCGGAGAGACCGTCTTCAAATTTCACCAGAGCAAGAACGATGCGGATAATGCCCGCGCCTTTACCCGGAGGCTGTCCCCAGCGGACACTTGGCTAAACGAGGAACTTATGGGGGTGTAGGGCACAAAGAAACTTATCAATTCCAGGCTCCCCCAAATGTATGTGCCGAAAAAGGGGACGCCTGGAATTGATGGAGCGGAAGAAAAAGCTTTATGCCCAATACCGGGCAGTACAGCGGGAAATGCAGGCGGCGGCGGTTAAGGTTAATAACGCCGATCATCTCCTTGGATAATTCGCTTGACAATGTCATGTGTTTGTGGTAGTTTATTTACATGACGATGTAGTGCGGAAGAGGAGATAAGATATGACGAACGAGAAACAGCGTCTGACCAACACGGAATGGGAGGTCTGCGAGTGCCTGTGGGAGAGCTCGCCGCTTACCATGACTCAGATCGCCGCCCGCCTGACGGAGCGCACCGGCTGGACGAAGAGCACCGGAGAGACCCTGGTGCGCCGGATGGCGGACAAGGGTCTCTTGTACTGGGAGCAGGGAAGAAAGGCGAAGCTCTACTATCCCGCAGTGTCCCGGGAGGATGCGGTGGTGCGGGAGACCAGGGGGTTTTTGCAGAAAGTGTTTGGCGGCAGCGTTGGGCTGCTGGTAAACACCATAGCGGAGCGGGAGGAATTAGACCGGAAGGAGATCGACCAGCTCTATGAGGCCTTGCGGAAACTGGAGGAACGAGGCCATGATTGAGTGGATCGTGACCAGCTCGGTACTGATCGTGCTGGTGGTAGTACTGCGGCTGTTGGTCAAGAGCCGGGTGAGCCCACGGCTACGGTACGCCCTGTGGGGGCTGGTGTTGCTCAGGCTGCTGATTCCGGGGACTGTCTTTGAGAGCCGGGTCAGTGTGATGGCCCCGGTGGCTGCACAGGCGGTCTATCAAGAGATCGAACGGGTCCCGCGCTATGTGAGAACCGGGCCTGACGACTGGGTGGAGATCGGGCACCCTGGCAGCGGCAGCTGGACTTCCATCTCGCCAGAAGCGGAGGCTGTGCGGAAGGACAAGCCTGCCCGGTACGACTGGTTCGACCCTGTAGAGGAGGTCAGTCTTTCTGCCCTGCGGAAGCAGGTGACCGTCCGGAATGCCTTCTTGCTGTTGTGGCTGGTGGGGAGCGTTTTCGCTGGTGGATTTCTGCTGGTGGTGAACCTGCGGTTCAGCAGCAGGTTGAAAAAGAGGAGGCGGACGATAGGGCAGTACCGGAGCTGCTGGGTATTCGTTATGGACGATCTGCCCACACCCTGCCTCTTCGGCCTGTTTCGCCCCGGCATCTATCTGACGCCAGAGCTGGAGGAACAGGAGAAAGTCCACGTTCTGGCCCACGAGTACGCCCACTTCCGCCAAGGGGATCACGTCTGGGCGGTCCTGCGGGGCGTATGTCTGGCAGTCCACTGGTATAATCCGCTGGTGTGGCTGGCGGCGTATCTTAGCCGCTGGGATGGTGAGCTTTCCTGCGATGAGGGGGCCGTCTGCCTGCTGGGTGAGGAGAACCGGGCGGGCTATGGCCGGACTCTAGTGGGGCTGGTGGCCCGCAGGACCATCGTCGCGGACCTGGCCTGCTGCGCCACCACCATGACGGGTGGAAAGTCTGCGCTGAAGGAGCGCATTGCCTTGCTGGTGAAGCGCCCCAGGACCACGTGGGTGATGGCGGTGATTGTGGCGGCTGCGTGCGCAGTGTTTGCGGCCTGCACCTTCACCGGGGCGGCGAAGCCGGACGGACCGGAGGATAATCTGCCGGAGCCTGTCGACCTGTCGGAGGCTCCCTCGCCCCCGTCGGACCTACCCACCCGCCTTGTTTCCCCCGGAACGCCGGAGGAGGCCGGGGACATCTGGTTGATAGCGGAACTGCCGGAGGACGGCATCGCGGTATACTATGAGCCAGAGACGGGCCGGAGCTGGTTGTGGTACGGGGAATCCTTACAGGAGCTGGAGCTGGCTGGAGGAGGACCCATGACGCATCGGAAACTGCTGCCCGAGCTGTATTTCCAGGACCTGGATGGTGACGGGGAAAAAGAGCTGGCGATGATCCACGATTCCAACAGCGGCACAGGCGTGTCCGTGCGGGACTTGCTCGTGTGCGAGTGGGACGGCCAAAGGTGGACGGAATACCTGGCGGATACGGCCGTAAATGTCATAGACGATTTCAACGCCAGCCGGACGCTGACGATGTATCGTGGTACGGGAGCCGCCGAGGTGGGATATCTGGACAGCACGGTGGCGGTGGATATGAACGCCGCCTATGGGGAGCGGGCATGGCCGTCGGATGCCCCTCATTTGTGTATCCTGGATAAGGACAACTATGGCTATACGATGCACCGAAGCGGGCAGATATTTCTGCATATCAAGGGGGTGGTCCAGGCGGAGGATGATCCCACATATGAGAACAATCTCCTCTATACCTGCGCCGTGATCTACCATGCGGATGGCTCATTCACCGTCAGTGACGAAGGGCTGAGCACCTGGTACCCGTACTTCGCCCTGACGCCAACCTTCCGGGGGATCCTGCTGGATTTCATTCAGGAACGGCAGGAGGCCAACGGCGGGGAGGACATTTCTGCGGACCGCTTCGCCGTGTGCGATGTGAACGGAGACGGTAAGGACGAGCTTATCACCCAAACCAACGCTGCTCCCATGACTGGGCAGGTGGAAGCGGTCTACGATGAGGACGGCAATGCGCTGCTGCTGGAGTATCCCCTGATGACCTACTACGACAACGGCTATGCCACGGCGGGCTGGAGCCACAATCAGGGCGTGGCGGGAAATACGCTTTGGCCCTATACGCTGCTCAAATATGACGAGGATGCGGGCAAATATGTAAAGATCGCCAGCGTGGACGGCTGGGACAAGAGCATCCGGGATACCTATCTGTCCTATGATGAATCAGTCATCCCCTTCCCGGACGAGGTGGACAAGGATGGAGACGGCTTTGTTTACTACATCATAGAGGAGGAGGGCGGCTACGCGCCTGTGTACGGCGAGCCCGTGGACTACGCGGAGTACGCCCTGTGGGCGGCCCGCTGCTTGGGCGGCAATGTGGTGCATGTGAACAAGCATTCCCTGTCAAAAGAGAATATCGTGTTGATCCAGCAGTAAAGAAGGAGCGGGGCCGCGGCCCCGCTCCCCCTGCTATATCAGGCTCTATTTTCGAGAATGCACATAAACTCCTCGCCGGTAATGGTCTCCTTCTCACAGAGGTATTTTGAAAGCTCACGGAGCTTGCCCTCGTTGTCCTTCAGAAGCTTCCGGGCTTTCTCGTGCTGGGCCCGGACAGTGTCCACCACCATCTGGTCGATCCTCGCGGATGTCTCCGGTGCACAAGCCAGGGATGTGTCGCCGCCCATATACTGGCTTGTGACAGTTTCCAGGGCTACCATGTCGAACTCGTCGCTCATGCCGTAGCGGGTGACCATGGCCCGAGCCAGCTTGGTGGCCTTCTCGATATCATTGGACGCGCCGGTGGTGATGGAGCCAAAGACGATCTCCTCGGCGGCCCGGCCGCCGGTTAGGGTGGCAATCTGGTTCTCCAGCTCCTCCCGGCTCATGAGACTGCGCTCCTCCTGCTCCACCTGCATGGTGTATCCCAGCGCTCCGGAGGTCCGGGGGATGATGGTGATTTTGGCCACCGGGGCGGAGTGGGTCTGGAGGGCGGCCACCAGGGCATGGCCGATCTCGTGATAGCTGACCACCATCCTCTCATGGTCGGTGAGAATTTTGTTCTTCTTCTGATACCCTGCGATAACCACCTCAATGCTCTCTTGGAGGTCCTCCTGGGTGACGAGCTTCCGTCCCTGGCGCACCGCCCGGAGGGCGGCCTCGTTGACCATGTTGGCCAGTTCTGCGCCGGAGGCTCCAGAGGCGGCCCGGGCTATGGCGTTGAAGTCCACATTTTCCGACAGCTTCACCTTGGCGGCGTGGACCTTCAGAATGTCCTCCCGGCCCCTCAGGTCGGGCAGCTCTACAGGCACCCGGCGGTCAAACCGGCCGGGGCGCAGCAGGGCGGGGTCCAGGGTCTCCGGCCGGTTGGTGGCGGCCAGGATGACTACGCCCTTGCTGCCCTCGAAGCCGTCCATCTCTGTGAGAAGTTGGTTGAGGGTCTGCTCCCGCTCGTCATTGCCGCCCATACCGGAGCCGTCCCGCTTCTTGCCAATGGTATCGATCTCGTCGATAAAAACGATGCAGGGGGCCTTCTCATTGGCCTGCTTAAAGAGGTCGCGGACCTTGTTGGCCCCCATACCCACAAACATCTCCACAAACTCAGATCCGGAGATGGAGAAGAAGGGGACCTCCGCCTCCCCAGCCACGGCCTTTGCCAGCAGGGTCTTGCCGGTGCCCGGAGGGCCCACCAGCAGCACTCCTTTGGGCATCTTCGCGCCAATCTCCCGATACTTTTGGGGATTGTGGAGGAAATCGACCACCTCCATCAGGTTCTCCTTGGCCTCGTCCTCGCCGGCAACATCGGTGAACTTCATACCTGTCTCGCTGGCAATATAGACCTTGGCGCTGCTCTTGCCGAACTTCATGGCCCCGCCCATGGAACCGCCTATTTTATTCATCATTGCCCGGCTCATCAACTGGCCGATGCCGATGAAAATGACAATGGGCAGGATGAAGGTCAGCAGGAAGCTGAGAATGGGATTCATCTCCTTGGCCTTTACCTCGTCGAACCGACAGCCGCTCGCCCACAGGCGGTTGACCAGATCGGGGTCGTTGAAGGCGATGGTGGCGTACAGCCCGGCGTCCTCTGATGTGTCGGTGAAGTAAATCATATCCTGCTCCACCTGGGCCACGGCCACCTCCCGGTTATCCAGCATGGTCAGAAAGGTGCCGTAGTCCACCTGGGTGATCTCCTGCCGCATCAGACGGGGGAACAGCAGTGTATTGAGCAGAATAACCACCACCATGACCATACCATAGTAGAAAAGAAGCGGTTTGCGGGGCTTCTCCATTTTTTGCATAGCAGATGTCTCCTTCTGTGTTTCGTTCGATCATGAACCTTATTTTACAAAAAACGGGGAATAAATGAAGAACGAATTGTGAACAAAGCGGGAAGTTTTTGTAACAATCATCCGGTGGCTCCGACGGGAAATTTTCGTCCTGCGGTATGGTTTTCCCACCTTGCGCAAAGACTACTCTTGAAAGGAAGGGATCAAATTATGGAACGTGAAACAAAATCGACCGCCCCGGGCGGTGGAAACGAGGAAAAAAATACCTCTGGCGGCAGCCAGCGTATCGTGGACTTCGGCGCAGCTGTCAGCCGCAGTGAACGGGGTAACATCTATACCCTGACCATCGTGGGCCAGGTGGAGGGTCACCAGGTCCTGCCGGAGACGGTCAAGAGCACCAAATACGAGCATGTTATGCCTCTGCTGGCCAGTTTGGAGCAGGATGAGGAGGTGGACGGGGTGCTGTTGTTGTTGAACACCGTAGGTGGGGACATTGAGGCGGGTCTGGGCATCGCCGAGCTCATCGCCGGGATGCGCAAGCCCACTGTCAGCCTGGTGCTGGGAGGCGGGCACTCTATTGGTGTGCCCCTGGCCGTGGCTCCTAAGGTGAGCATGATCGTGCCCTCTGCCTCCATGACCATCCACCCGGTGCGGATGAACGGCACAGTCATCGCCGCACCCCAGACTTTCAGCTATTTCGAACGTATTCAGGAACGGATCGTTAGTTTTGTGGCAAAAAACAGCCGCATCAGTGAAAAAAAGTTCCTAAGTCTCATGCTGAAAACCGGTGAGATGGCCGCCGATGTGGGCAGTGTGATCTATGGGGAGGAGGCGGTGAATCTGGGACTCATCGACCGCATCGGCGGACTGGGAGACGCTTTGGACAGCCTCTATGACCAGATCGCCCGAGCCCGACAGGATAAGGACCTGGCGGCAGTTCGCTGACCGCCCACGGTTCCGGCGGTCTGTTCTCGTGGCTGGAACAGGCCGCCGGGTTTTTGTAATTTGGGATTTTTTGCCGATTGTTTACAAAATTCGGCTTGTCAAGGGGCGAGTATTCTGGTATAATCTGTTAGTTAATGATATGTAGAGGGCATAGGCCCGCCAAGGAGAGCAGCATGTACTTAAAGGCGCTAGAAATCCAGGGATTCAAGTCCTTTCCGGATAAAACCCTCCTGCACTTCGGTGAGAACATCACCGCCATCGTGGGCCCCAACGGCTCGGGGAAGTCCAATATCTCCGACGCCATCTGCTGGGTCATGGGGGAGCAGTCCGCCCGGAGCCTCCGGGGAGACAAGATGGAGGATGTGATCTTCGGTGGAACAGAGAAGCGGGGCCCCGTGGGCTTCGCCCAGGTGACCCTGATTCTCGATAACAGCGCTGGCATGTTCCCCGCCGTCGACAGCAGCGAGGTGATGGTCACCCGCCGTTACTATCGCAGCGGGGAGAGCGAATACTATATCAACAAACAGTCTGTCCGCCTCAGGGATGTCAACGAGATGTTTATGGATACTGGTCTGGGCCGGGAGGGCTATGCCATCGTGGGCCAGGGGCGGATTGACGAGATATTGTCCGCCCGCAGCGCCGACCGGCGGGAGATCTTCGAGGAGGCGGCGGGGATCTCCAAGTTTCGCCATCGCAAGGAGGAGTCCGAACGCCGCCTCCAGCGCACGGAGGAGAATCTGGTGCGCATAGGGGACAAAATCGGCGAACTGGAGCTGCAGGTGGCTCCCCTGCGGGAGCAGGCGGAGACTGCCAGACGCTACCTGTTGCTGAGGGATGAGCAGCGCACCCTGGAAATTTCCCTCTGGATGGAACGTTTGGAGGAGATCAAGACCGCCAAGAACCGTCTCCAGGCGGAGTACGCCGCCGCCCAGGCCCGGCAAGCCGCCGCCCAGGCCCGGCAGGACGGGCTGTATGAGGAGAACGACCGTTTCTCCTTGCGGATGCAGGAGAATGACACTGGTCAGGAACGCACGCGTCAGGAGTACGACAGTCTTACGGCGCAGTCCCGGGATCAGGAGGCTGCGGCAGATCTGCTGCGCACGAACATCCAGCACCGGCAGGATGCCATCGAGGATCTGCGGGCGGAGCTGGAGCGTCAGGACAGCCGGAGCCGTGACACTCAGGAGGAAATCGATGCCCAGAAGCGCCACCTGGAGGAGCTGGATGGGCAGATCGGTGGAGTGGAGGCGGAACTGGACGCGCTGCTGGACAAAGCCCGAGCCGCCGCCGAAAATGCCGGGGAGACCGGGAGCGCCATCAGCGCCCTTCAGGCCGGGGAGGCCTTGGCCGCCGATGCTGCCGCCAAAGGTCGGGAGCGGCTGGCCGCTCTGGAGGCCGCCCTGGAGCAAATCTCCGCCCGTCGGGAGGACGTCCGTCAGGAGCGGGAGGCCACACAGACCCAGCGGGAAGCCGCTCGGCAGGACGTGAAGAGCGCCCGCCGGGCTTTGGAGGATGCCCGGGAGGAGGCCGCTGCCGCCGCCAATATCATCCAGGGTCATACCCTGCGCATGGAGGGACGGGAGAAGCGGGAAAAGACCGCCGCCGACGCCAGCCTCCAGCTGACCATGGAGCAAAATAATCTGATCGCCCGAATCCGGATGCTCACAGAAATGGAACGGGAGTACGAAGGCTTCAGCAAGGCCGTCCGGGTGGTCATGCAGGCTGCTGACAAGGGGGCTCTGCGGGGCGTCCACGGGCCGGTGGCCAATCTGATGAAAACAGACGGCAAGTACGCTGTGGCCATAGAGATTGCCTTAGGGGGCGGGATGCAAAACATCGTGGTGGACCGGGAAGAGGACGCCAAGGGCTCCATCCAGTTCCTTAAGCAGCGGGATGGCGGCCGGGCCACCTTCCTGCCCCTGACGGCCATTCGGGGGGAGGAGCTGCGGGAGAGGGGCGTGGAAAATGAGCCGGGCTTTGTGGGCCTTGCCTCTCGGCTGGTCAGCTATGACGGGCGGTACGACGGAATCTTTAAGAACCTGCTGGGCCGCACCGTTGTGGCGGAAGATCTGGACTGCGGCATCGCTATGGCCAGGAGGTACCAGAATCGCTTCCGCATCGTCACATTGGACGGCCAGCTCATCAACCGGGGCGGTTCCATGACTGGAGGCAGCGTGTCCAAGAGCGCGGGGGTTCTATCCCGGGCCAACGAGCTGGAGCGCCTGCGTACCCGGGAGGCAGAGGTCTCCCAGCGGCTGACGGAGGCTCAGCGAGAGAAGGAGGAGACCGCCCGGGAGCTGTCCGCTGTCCAGTACGAACTGCAGGTGGCCGAGGGCCAGCTCCGGGCTGCGGAGGATGCGGTGCTCAAGTGCCAGGGTGATGTGCGGCAGTATGAGGCCCTGTTGGAGGGCCTGCGTACTGGCGAGGAGAGCCTGGCAGGAGAGGAGGAGGCCCTGGTCCAGCGGGTTGGCGACAACGAGCGGCAGCGGCAGGCTGTCCGAGAGGAGATCGGCATGAGGGAGGCTGAGGCCGCCACCCTCCGGCAGAACATCCAGGAGAAGCTGGCCGGACAGCAGGATTTACAGGCCTACTCCAACCGTTTAGGCGCTGAGATGGCGGAGCGGAAGGAGCGCCTGGCCGGCGCACGGGCCCAGAGGGAGGCTGGCGCAGAGGCGCTGGACCGTCTGGAGCAGACCAGACGCGATCTGGCTGGGGACCGGACGCAGCGGCTGGAGCGAATGAAGGCGTATCAATCGGCCATTGATCGGGACGAAGAGGAGCTGGTCCGAAAAACGGAGGAGGCAGCCGCGCTGCGTCTCCAGGCCGCCGGGCGGCAGAGCGAGCTGAAGGCACTGCAGGAGGCCCGGCTGCACCTGGAGCAGGAGCGCACCGCCATGGGGCAGAAGCTGAAAGAGAGCAACGACGAGTTGTTGGAGGCGGAGCGGGAGACCGGTCGCCTGGAGCAGAAGCTGAACGCCGGTGGTATGGAGGAGAAGCAGATCCTTGACAAATTGTGGGAGAACTACGAGCTGAGCCACTCTGCCGCCATGGAGCAGCGGATTGAGTTAGAGAGCGCCGCCAAGGCCGCCCGGCGGGTCAATGAGCTCAAGCGGGAGATCAGCGGCCTGGGGGCAGTGAACGTGGGAGCTATCGACGAATTTCAGCGGGTCAACGAGCGCTACACCTACCTCACCGGCCAGCGGGACGATGTGGAGCAGGCCAAAAGTGAGCTGACAGGGATCATCGGGGCTATCACCCGGGAGATGACAGCCATCTTTGCACAGCAGTTCGAGTTGATTGTCGCCTCTTTCCAAGAGACCTATCTCCAGCTGTTTGGCGGCGGACAGGCAACGCTGGAGCTGGAGGACGAGGAGGACATACTCAACTGTGGTATCGAGATCAAGGTCCAGCCTCCCGGCAAGACCCTAAAGACCCTGTCCCTGCTGTCGGGGGGTGAGAAGGCCTTCGTGGCTATCGCCCTCTATTTTGCCATATTGAAGGTGCATCCTACGCCTTTTTTTGTCATGGACGAGGTGGAGGCGGCGTTGGACGAGGCGAACGTGGTCCGTGTGGCCAACTATATGCGCTCGATCTCGGACAAGACCCAGTTTATTGTGATTACCCACCGCCGGGGCACCATGGAGGCGGCAGACATTCTTTACGGCGTCACCATGCAGGAGAAGGGGGTCAGCAAAATGCTGGCCATCAACATGAATGATATGGCGGAGGAGCTGCAGATTCAATAGGCGGCCCCGCATGATTTTATAGAAGAGCTGTACCGGCTAGGTCGGTCCGGTCAGGCGGCCGGAGAAAGGAACTGTCATGGGTTTTTGGGAAAAGTTAAAGAAGATTTACATGGGGGACGTATTCGGCTCAGCCATCAGCGAGGCGGACGAGGCGTTTTTTGACGATCTGGAGGAGATGCTCATTCTGGCCGATGTGGGGATGACGGCCTCTGGTGAGGCGGTAAAGGAGCTGCGCGCTCGGATGATCGAGGACAAGATATCCGGTCAGGAGCCAGTGAAGGCGTGCCTGCGGGAGATTCTGGCGGAGAAGCTGCGGGTGGGCGACCCGGAGCTGAATCTGTCCACCCGGCCCTCCGTCATCCTGGTGGTGGGCGTCAACGGCGTGGGCAAGACCACCTCCATCGGCAAGTTGGCCAACCGGCTGCGCCAGGAGGGGAAGCGGGTGCTGCTGTGCGCCGGGGACACTTTCCGGGCCGCCGCTGCCGACCAACTGGAGATATGGGCCAACCGCTCCCGCTGTGAGATTGTTCGGCAGAAGGAGGGAGCCGATCCCGGCGCGGTGCTCTTCGACGCACTCCAGGCCGCCAGGGCCCGGGGGGTGGACGTGGTTATCTGCGACACCGCCGGGCGGCTGCACAACAAGGCCAACCTGATGGCCGAGCTGGCCAAGCTGCGCAAGATCATCGACCGGGAGCTGCCGGAGGCGGCTCTGGAGATTTTGCTGGTGCTGGACGCCACCACTGGGCAGAATGGCCTGATCCAGGCAAAGCAGTTCCAGGAGATCTCTGGCTGCACGGGCATCGTGCTCACCAAGCTGGACGGCACGGCCAAGGGCGGTATTGTCATTGCCATCTCCCAGGAGCTACAGGTGCCCGTCAAGTTCGTGGGCCTGGGCGAGGGAATCAACGATATGCAGCCTTTCGATGCTGTGGAGTATGTGGAGGCGCTGATCTAACCGTACAGAGATAGAAGGGGAGAGACTATGACAGAGAAACAGAGTTCAGGTCTTCGCACCACCATCACCGGCGCAGCGCTCTTCATTGGCGGCGCGATTCTGCCAGTGCATGGAAACCAGTGGGGGGAGATCTCCATGCTTGCGGGATTGCTTCTGATGCTGGGGGAACCGGTGGGGAAGATATTTCTGCACTGGTTTAATTCGCTCAGTGAGGAGCCTGCACAGCCGAAGGAGATGGAGGAGCAAAAAAATGATTCGAATTGACGGCAGAAAAGAAAACGAACTGCGTCCCATAAAGATGACAGTGGGCTTTGTGGATTTCGCCGAGGGCAGCGTTCTCATCGCGTGCGGCAAAACGAAGGTTCTCTGCTGCGCCAGTGTGGAGGAGGGCGCCCCTAGGCACGTGCCTGAGGGCACTGGCTGGGTGACGGCGGAGTACTCTATGCTCCCCCGGGCTAACCGGGAGCGGAGCCGGCGGGACGTGAGCAAGCTCAAGCTCAGCCCCCGTTCCGCGGAGATTCAGCGGCTCATCGGCCGCAGCCTCCGTGCGGCAGTGGATCTGGAAGCCCTGGGAGAGAGAACCATCACCGTGGACTGCGATGTGCTCCAGGGTGACGGTGGCACCCGCACGGCCTCTATCACCGGCGGCTTTGTAGCCTTGGCGATTGCCTGCCAAAAGCTGGTAGCGGACGGCGTACTCGAGAAAAGCCCCATCAAAAACTGTGTGGCCGCCGTCTCTGCCGGGATCGTGGAGGACGAGGCGCTGCTGGACCTTTGCTACGAGGAGGACAGCGGAGCCATGGTGGATCTCAACTGTGTAATGAACGACCAGGGAGAGCTTGTGGAGCTCCAGGGCACCGGCGAGGGCCGGGGGTTCACTGTGGATGAGCAGCGGACGCTGGTGGAGCTGTGCGAGGGTGGTATCCGGCAGCTGCTGGCATATCAGAAAGAAATATTGGGAGGCTGAGCGCAACATGAAATTTGTCCTTGCTTCACAAAATAAGCATAAGCTGGCCGAAATGCAGTCCATTCTTTCCGCCCATGGGGTGGAGGTGGCGCTGGAAGCCGAGCTGGGGCTCCATGTGGACGTTGAGGAAACCGGGGAGACCTTTGCCGCCAACGCTCTGCTGAAGGCGCGGGCGGTGATGGAGGCCAGCGGTCTGCCGGCCATTGCCGACGACTCCGGTGTGTGTGTGGACGCGCTGAACGGCGCACCGGGGGTGTATTCTGCCCGCTACGGCGGGCCGGAGCTGGATGACACGGCCCGCTACCGGCTGCTGCTGGAGAACATGCGGGGGGCAAAGACCCGTGCGGCCCATTTTACAAGCTGTATCGCCTGTGTCTTCCCCAACGGGGATATCATTGAGACTGAGGGGATCTGCCCGGGAACCATCGCCTTCGCCCCCCAGGGGGACGGCGGGTTTGGCTACGACCCGGTGTTCTTCCTTCCGGAGCTGCGGAAAACCTACGCCCAGCTGACGCCGGAGGAGAAGGCGGCTGTATCCCACAGGGGGAAGGCGCTGGCTGTCTTTGACGGGAAATTGAGAGACTATATGAGGGAAAATGGACATGGAACTGACAAGTAAACAGCGTGCCCAGCTGCGAGGAATCGCCAATGGCATCGACACGATCATCCACATCGGCAAGGACGGCCTGAGCGACAACCTGATCCGGCAGGCTAACGATGCGTTGGAGGCGCGGGAGATCATCAAGGGCAAGGTGCTTGAAAACGCGCCGCTGACCGCCCGGGAGGCCTGCGGCCAGCTGGCCGTGTTGACCCGCAGCGAGGGGGTCCAGGTTATCGGGACCAAGTTCGTGCTCTACCGGCGGCACTACGATAAGAGCAAGCGGAAGATTGAGCTTGTAAAGGACCGGCGGCAGACCGCTAAGTAAGGCGGCAGACTGCACATCGGACCTGGGAGGGGAGCGCTTGAAGATCGGACTATACGGCGGGACCTTTAATCCCGTCCATCTGGGGCACATCGGGGCGGCGCGCTTCGCTGTAGAGTATCTGGGGCTGGATAAGCTGCTGCTGATTCCCGCCGGTATTCCGCCGCACAAGCAAATGGATGCCGGCACGCCGGTGCCCCGTTGCCGTCTGGAGATGGCGGCGCTGGCTGCGGAGGCCATCGGCCCCAGGGCGGAGGCTTTGGATATTGAGTTGCGGCGGGAGGGGAAGAGCTACACTCTGGACACTGTGGAGG
Organism: uncultured Oscillospiraceae bacterium; assembly: GCA_910584045.1. Classification (GTDB taxonomy): domain Bacteria; phylum Bacillota; class Clostridia; order Oscillospirales; family Oscillospiraceae; genus Pelethomonas. The sequence goes on from CAJTYO010000017.1 coordinate 28,767, forward strand.
CTGTCCGTAAGATGTATCCAGGGGCATCGTTCTACCTGCTGATGGGGACGGACATGTTCCTCACCTTTCACCTGTGGAAAGATCCGGAGAAAATTGCGAAGCGGTGTACGCTCTGTGCCTTTGGTCGCAGCGAGAAGGATACGGAGGAACTGTTTGCCGTCCAGCGGGCCTACCTGCGGGAGGCTCTGGGGGCGGAGGCGGTGACAATCGTGTTGCCCCACATTGTGGACGTTTCCTCCACCTGGCTGCGTGAGCGGCTGGCCGTCGGGAAGGGAAGGGAATATCTGGACCGCGCTGTATACGGCTATATCCTGCGGGAAGGGCTGTACGGCGTGAAGCGGGACCTGGGACGGCTGTCTCTGGACGAGCTGCGGGACGCTGCTGTCAGCATGCTGCGGCGCAGAAGGATTCCCCATGTGCTGGGGACGGAGGAGACGGCGGCTAGGTTGGCCCGCCGGTGGGACGCGGATGAGGAGGCGGCTCGCCGGGCTGCCCTGCTCCACGACTGCACAAAAAAACTGGACAGGGAACAACAGCTGGCCCTCGTCCGTCAATATAGTATCCCGCTGGACGCAGAGGAGGAGAAAGAAGAGAAGCTGCTCCATGCCATCACCGGCGCGGCAGTGGCGGAGCATGTGTTCGGCGCGACGCCGGAGATGGTAAGCGCTATCCGCTGGCATACCACTGGAAAGGCGGGTATGACCACATTGGAGAAAATCCTCTATCTGGCGGACTACATCGAGCCCACCCGGGATTTCTGCGATCTGACCGAGCTGCGGACGCTGGCCTTTAGCGATTTGGACGGCGCCATGCTGCTGGGGCTGGAGATGGCGGTGCGGGACCTGGGGGAGCGGGGAGTGGTGGTCCACTCCAACAGTGTGCGTGCGAGGGACTATCTGAAAGGAAAGCAACCATGAAAAAAGGAAAACACGAGGCCGCCAATGCTGGCGGCTGGCAGCGGGGCGGCGACCCCTTTGCGGAGGAAATGCCGGAGAAAGGTGCAAAGCAGGTGAAGCCACAGGGGAAGAAGGCGGCAGGCGGCGGCTGGAAGAGCTGGGGTGCGGGGAAGAAGGGCGGTGTGATCGCGCTGAGCTGTCTGGCGGCCCTGGTGCTGCTGGCGGCAGGGTGGTGGGCCATGTTCGTCAAAGCCCCGGACGTGAAGGACAACGACCGGCCGGGCGTAGCTGACAACAACCCCAACCGCAGGCCGGGGGAGGAGAACCAGGCGGACGTGGATCTGGATGGCGACGGGGAGCCTGACGTGGTCTCTGGCCGGAAGGAGGACTACTTCACCTTCCTTCTGTTGGGAAAGGATACCTCCAGCGGCAGTACGGATACGATCATTCTGGTTTCTTATGACGTAATTAACCAGACGGTCAACTGTATGTCCATCCCCCGGGATACCATGGTCAACGTGAACTGGGATATCAAACGCGTCAACTCGGTGTACAGTGCCAAGGAATCCAGCGGCGGCGGCATGGAGGGCCTGAAGAAGCAGGTGGCTAACCTGACTGGCATTCTCCCGGACTTCTATGTCATCATTGAATGGCAAGCGGTGGGCCTGCTGGTGGAGGAGTTGGGCGGCGTGGAGTTTGACGTGCCTTACAATATGGACTACGACGACCCCTATCAGGACCTGCACATCCATCAGAAAAAGGGGCTGCGGAAGCTTAACGGAGATGACGCCATGCAGGTGGTCCGCTGGCGAAAAAACTCCAACGGCACTAACTATGGCGACACCGTCCGTATGGGCGTCCAGCAGGACTTTTTGAAGGCGGTGGCAAAGCAGTGCCTCCAGCTAAAAAACTGGACCAAGATCAGCGGTTTTGCCAAAATTTTCTTTGAAAATGTGGAGACTGACATCCCGCTCAACAACCTGCTGTGGTTCGCCCAGAAGGCCATGGGCGTGAATATGGACAATGTCAGCTTTGTCACAATGCCCGGCGAGTATGAGGGCTGGGCATGGAGCCGAACCTATCAGAGCAACCAGTCTTATGTCTTTGCCTATCCGGAGGAGATCGTGGAGTTGGTCAACGCATCCTTCAACCCCTATAAGAGAGATATAACGGAGGACGATCTCCAGATCATGTATAAGCTCAAGGGTGGCGGACTTGCTATTACAAACGGAACCGTCTTAGATACCAAGTCCGTCTCTGCCCCGGTAAAATCCTCTAACAGTTCCAGCAGTCAGACAAAAAAACCGACTGAAAAGGACCCGGAGCCCACAGCTGAACCCCAGCTGCCGCCGGAGGAGCAGAGCCCCGACTCAACGGATACGCCCGGCGCTGATATGTCGGGGACCACGACAAATCCCGACGAGAGTCAAATCCCCGGGACGACGGACCCTGGAAACACCACTGATCCGGGCTTGAGTACCGATCCTGGGACTCAGCCCCCTCAGCCGGACCCGACCCCGGCTCCCGAGCCTGATCCTGCGCCGGAACCGGAGCTGCCGCCTGAGCCGGAGCTGCCACCGGAGATATGAGGCAAAACACAGAGGAAAGGACAGCAAATATGAAGGGAAAAAGAGAAGTGCCAAGAGAGGGGGGGAAATCTGCCCTGCGGCAGACGTCCCCTATGGGAGACCCTTTCGGGGAGGGTGAGGCGAAGCCTGACTGGAAAGCCCGGTGGGGAGCCTACTGGAATTCCGGGAAGGGAAAGATTCTGGTGGCGGTGCTCAGCTGTCTGGCTGTGTTCGCCATTGTGGTGACAGTGGTGCTGAAAACCTGGATCAAGCCGCCGGAGTTGCCGAGTATGCCGCCGGAAAAAACCAACACGCCGGTGGCGGGCAAAACCGAGCCGCAGACTCCGGAGAACGATGCTCCGGAGGGACCAACGGACGATGAGCTCTATCCGGACGACGGATATAACGGCGATATGCCCACCGTCTCCGGAGACCGGAAGGAGGGGGTATACACCTTCCTGCTGGTTGGCACGGATCAGGATGACGGCAATACCGACACTATCATGGTGGTCAGCTATGACACCAAGGAGCAAGACATCAATATTATGTCCATCCCTCGGGACACTATGATTAACGAGAAGTGGGACATCAAGAAGATCAATTCTGTCTACTCCCGCACTGGCAACAGCATCGACTCCCTATCCAACCGGGTGCAGAAGCTCATCGGCTTTAAGCCGGACTTCTATGTCAAGGTGGAGTTGGAGATGTTCGTGGAGCTGGTGGACCTGGTGGATGGCGTAGAGTTCGATGTGCCCCGGGATATGGACTATGACGACGACTGGCAGGACCTGCACATCCACTTGAAAAAGGGGCTCCAGACCTTGAACGGGAAAGACGCCATGGGTCTGGTGCGCTTTCGCCGGTACGATATGGGCGATATTGAGCGTGTGGAGGTTCAGCAGAACTTCATCAAGGCACTTATCAAGGAGTGCCTGAGCATCAAGCACTGGGGCAAGATCAAGGCATACATCGATCTTGCCATGAAAAATGTGGAGACGGATCTGGACTCCGGCTCGGTGGTGTGGTTTGCCGCCAATGTGCTGGGCCTCAATGGTGTACCCACGCTGAATATGAACGATGTGTATACATGCACTCTCCCCGGCAATTACACCGCAGAGACTTGGTGCCGGTCCATCCCCAGCGCAAAGGATCCCCAGTCCTATGTCACCATCTACCCTAAAAAGGTGGTGGAGCTTGTCAACGAGCGCTTCAATCCCTATGAACAGAAGGTTAACACATCAATGCTTGATGCGATGAGCATCCTCTCCAACGGCGACATTGCTTCCTCCACCGGGGTGCTGAAGGATCAGACCCATAACGGATGGATGGCCGTACGCCGTGGAGAGGCCTACTATGACGACGGCGGAAAGATCGTATATGGTAAGCCCCCCGCCAAGCCCCAGCAGGACGAGCAGGGCAACTGGTACATTCTGGACGAGGATGGGACCGTCATATATACCGATGAGCACGGTACACCTCTGACGGAGGACCCGGTGCTGCCGCCGGATGACATCGGCATGGGTGATCCCGTCATGCTACCCGGTACGCCTGGCGACGGTGGGCAGACCCAGCAACCCCCGGTACAGCCTGGCACGGATGTGACAGACCCAGCGCAGCCGCCCGCAGAGGAGCCCGGATCGAATCCGGCCGTCGATCCCGCTCCATCCCAGGACCAGCCTGTTGAACCGGCTCCACCGGCTGAACCGGAGGAGCCGCAGCTTCCGCCGGAGGGAATCGACGACTCTGTTATGCCGGATGGAATCTGATATGAGCAAACCAAAAATAAAGATAAAGTGAGGAATGAAGTATGACACCGAAGGAGATGGCAGTTCTTGCGGCAAAGGCGCTGGACGGCAGGAAGGGCGAGGAGATCAAGGTGATGGAGGTCACGGAGCTGACGACGCTGGCGGACTACTTTGTCATCTGCACCGGCGCCAGCACCACCCAGATTAACGCGCTGTGTGACGCGGTGGAGGAGAAACTGGAGACCGAGGCGGGGGAGAAACCCCTGCACCGGGAGGGACATCGTGGTGGCATATGGGTCCTGCTGGACTACGGCTGCCTGGTGGTCCATGTGTTCAACGGCGAAGCCCGGGAGTTTTATGGCCTGGAGCGGCTGTGGAGCGACGGAAAACCGCTGGATGTGGCCGCGCTACTGGCGGAGTGAGTGACGCGGAGGCTGCGGCATAAGAGCGGCGGAATAGAGTAATAATTTGCTAAACGGCAGCGAGAGCGTTCGAAATCGGACCTCCCGCTGCCGTCTGTTCTATGTACCGTCACCGGGCGGAAATCCTGGAATAGCAATGTTTTTGTCTCTGAATTAGATTCCTTTTTGGGGCTTTTTTTCTAAAAAAGTATAGAGTTCTCATCAGAGGCCGCTGTATGACCTCTTGTAGTGCAAGGCGCCAGAAAATGGTGGTTGACAAATGTAAAACAATGTGATACAGTTTGTTTTACAGATGTAGACTAAAAGGAGGAACCGGAATATGGGGGGAGCGGTATCACTCTCTGTCGGGGAATGGCGGATCATGGAACGTCTGTGGGAGAAGAACCCGCAGACTCTGACAGAGCTGGTGCGGGACTTGGGACCCGAGACGGGGTGGAGCAAATCCACTATCGTTACGATGGTGGGCCGTTTAGAGGCTAAAGGGGCTCTTACATATGCTGAAGGCGGCCGCGCCAGGCAGTACGCTCCCGCCGTGCCCCGAGAGCGGGCGGCCCTGGAAGAGACGGAGTCCCTGTTGCGGCGAGTGTACCGGGGCAGCGTGGGGATGATGGTCAACACCCTGGCGGATGGAAGAGGACTGACGGAGGAGGACATCAAAGAGCTGTCCGCCGTGCTGGAGAAAGCGAGGGGGGAACGGAGATGAAGGAGATGATTCTGGCCTCTACCGTGCTGGTCCTGCTGCTGATCCTTCTGCGGCGGGTGCTGCGGGGGAGGATTCACCCTGGGGTGCAGTACGCGCTGTGGCTGCTGGCGGCGGCAAGGCTGCTGATCCCCGGAACGCTGTTCACCACGCCGGTGAGCGTCATGGGTGCGGCGGAGGAGCTGCGGGCTTCCATCCAGGAGACATACTCAGTCCCTGCCACGCCTGATTCTCCAACCGCCGGCGTACACTCCTACCAGCCGCCGGAGAGTGAAGCAATCCCCGTTGAGGACATCACTACTCTTCCCAGATTTTCCATGCGGGAGCTTGTGGACTGGCCGGAGCTGATCTGGAAAACCGGCATGGCCAGCATGGCCGGGACGCTGGTATTGTCTAATCTGACTTTTTACCTCCGCCTGCGGAGGAGCCGGAGGCGGCTGACGCTGCCGGACAAGCCCTGGGCCAGGAAGTTGCCGGTGTACGAGGCGGATGGACTGGCCTCACCCTGCCTGTTCGGCCTGTTCCGGCCCGCTATCTACCTGAACGAAGCTGCCATGGATGCGGAGCAGCCGGAGCACATTCTGGCCCACGAATACGCCCACTATCGCCACGGGGACCACCTGTGGGCCCTGCTGCGGAGCGTATGTCTGATAGTCCACTGGTATAACCCGCTGGTCTGGTGGGCGGCGGCGCTGAGCCGGCGGGACTGTGAGCTGGCCTGCGACGAGGCCGCGGTCCGGCGGCTGGGGGAGGCGGAGCGGATCGACTACGGACAGACCCTGTTAACCATGGTGTCCAGGGACCGGGACCCCGCCGCCCTACTTCATGCAGCCACTACCATGACCGCTGGGAGGCGGGCTATGGCCGAGCGCATTGCCCTGCTCATCAAGAGACCGAGGATGCGGAAAATTACAGTGGCAGCAGTGGCACTGGCGGTATGTGTACTGGTAGCATGTTTCTTTGGAGGGACGACCACGGAGCCGCCGGTTCAGACAGAGCCGTCGGAGGCCCCTGCCGCCGTTTTCCTGACGGAGGCGCTCAGTTCCCAGGCCCAGATTGGCGCGGTTACTGATCCGAAGGTTGTTTCAGAGTTATGGGCATTGTACCAGAATTTCGAGTTTGACGGCACGGCAGAGACGCTCACCCGGGACAATGTGTGGTCTGTGATGGTTACCTTCCAGGACAGGGAGAAAAACGTAATGGCCAACTTCACGATTTTTGACGGCGGGCTGTGCTGGCTGGAGGACGATTATGATACGATCCACGTCCTGCAAGATGGGCAGATGGTCTATGAGGCATTCCGCGAAGCATGCCGCACGGCGCCGCGGGATATGGCATCTAGGTTGGAAATTTATGAGAAGCTTCTGCCCCTGTCCGATGCCGCCGCCTATCCCGTTGGCTCCGTATCTGATGCCGTCCTGGAAGGGCCCGGTGCTCAACTGGAGGACGGGCCAGCGGAAGGCAATATGGACATGCCCGGAGACGGTGAGGAGCTGTACAGTGAGGAGATCGCCGCCTGGAGGCAATGGTTCCAGACATACATGGATGCTGTTCCTGCCGCGCCGGAGGGGGATATCCGCTATGACAGCGCGGAGGATGGCGGTCTGTATATGGCGGTCCACGACTATCTGCTGCACTATGCCCAGGACTATTTTGGTGAGGAGTTTGCCCGGGATCTTTTCGACTGCGAGGTCCAGGTTGTCTTCGATATTCCGACTCCCTTCGAACTGCCTCAGACGCTGGCCTACACGGTCCAGGTAAACGCCGCATTTACGCTGCCCAGCGGAGAACTCTACAGCGAGACGCTGGGCAGCAGGGAGCTGGAAACATCCGTCAGGGCCACGGATGAGTCCAGCCCCGCGAGCCCTTCCGGTGAGCTGATGAACGAGTGGCAGCGGAGCTTTGCCGGGTTTGTATTTGAGATCCCCGCCGCGCCGGACCGGGAGGAGTTCATCTATGCGGACGATAACCCAGAGATCAGCCTGTCTCAAGTTGTTATGGCATATCTGGATGAGTATGCCAGAGACTATGTGGCGCGTAACGGAAACGGGGCATACAACACACGCTTTACCCGGATTGTGCTGGAGGAGGATATCCCTTCGAATATAGGTGACCGGGAGCAGCTGACAGTTCGCTATCAGATAGAATGTGTGCAGGACCGGACCTATGAGGGACAGACTTACGCGCTGGCTCCCCAGACCGGCGAGCACCTTACCACTGTCATCAATGTGCGGACACAGAGCGCAGTGATGGGGGAGCAGCGGGCTCTCGGCGGCGGAGGTCTTCTCCCGGAGCAGGAACCCTAAGCCGGAAGAGAGAATGATACACCTTTGTAGAAGAGTCGGCGACGCTCGGTAATCCCCCGCCTCCCGGGAGGCGGGGGATATTTTGCTGGACAGCCAAATAAATTGTCAAATTTGCTGAATTTTTTTATTTTGCCAGTTGATTATTTGACGAAATTGTATTATACTGAAAGGACAGATGGAGAGGGTGTCTCTCTACCACACATGAGGAGGAAAAACGCGAATGAAGTATAACCGTACATATAACTTTTCCGCCGGTCCGGCCACTATGCCGGAGCCCGTTCTGGAGGAAATTCGGGATGAAATGATGAACTACCGGAACTCCGGCATGTGCGTCATGGAGATGAGTCACCGCTCCCCCGCTTTCCAGCAGATCATTGACGAGGCGGAGCAGGATCTGCGGGATCTGATGCGTATCCCGGACAACTACAAGGTGCTGTTTATTCAGGGCGGCGCGACGCTCCAGTTTGCCATGATCCCCATGAATCTGATGAAGAATGGGACGGCTTGCTACGTGGAGACTGGTGCATGGTCCAAGAAGGCCATTACCGAGGCAAAAAAGTACGGCGATGTCCGCGTGGTTGCCTCCAGCAAGGACCGGAACTACTGCTATATTCCCGATTGCAGCGACTTGGACATTCCGGAGAATACCGACTATTTGTACATCTGCGAAAATGAGACGATCCATGGTGTGACCTGGAGTAAGTTACCTAATACCAAAGGCCATGTGCTGGTCAGCGACCAGAGCAGCATGTTCCTGTCTAGATCCTGCAACGTCAGCGACTACGGCCTGCTTTACGCGGGGGTGCAGAAAAATGTGGGGCCCGCCGGCATGGTGGTGGCTATTATCCGGGAGGATTTGATCCGGGACATTGAGGAGCTGGACCCTAAGACACCGTTGTATATGAGTTATAAGACCCATGCGGACAACGGCTCTATGTACAACACCCCCAACTGCTGGGCAATTTACTGCTGCGGCAAGGTGTTCAAATATCTCAAAAGCATCGGCGGGTTGGAGGCTATGGAGAAGATGAATATTGACAAGGCCAGGGTCATGTATGACTTTTTGGATTCCTCCAAAATGTTCACGGGAACGGTGGACAAGGAGTGCCGCAGCTTGATGAATATCCCCTTTGTCACTGGCGACAAGGAGCTGGACGCCAAGGTGGTGGCGGCAACCAAGGCTGCGGGGTATGACAATTTGAAGGGCCACAAGAGCGTGGGCGGCCTGCGGGCCAGTGTGTATAACGCTATGCCTAAGGAGGGTGTAGAGGCGCTGGTGGAGTTTCTGAAGAAGTTCGAGTTGGAGAACAGCTGAGATGTTTGGAAAAGAGACCTAGGGGATCGGTATTTGCTGTTTATCCATTATCTGCTATCTGTGAGACGAAGACAGGGGACAATTATCTGACCTCTGGAGAGGGCCTCACTTTCTCACACATCACCCCACTGATGGATGAAAACGGAGATGTGGTCATTGACAAAAATATTGGAGGAGAATGATGCGATTATGAGGATCTTAGTGACTGACGGCATGGACAAGGCCGCTCTGGAGCAGCTGAAAAACAACGGCCACGAGGTGGTGGAGCAGTTTTATTCCCCCGAGGAGCTGGGCGCAGCTCTGAAGGAGTTTGATGCGGTGGTGGTGCGCAGCGCCACAAAGGTGAGAGCCAAGCACATCGATGAAGCGAAGACCGGGAAGCTGAAGCTGATTATCCGCGGCGGCGTGGGCGTGGACAACATTGATGTAAAATATGCCGAGGACTGTGGCATCACCGTTAAGAACACCCCGCGCGCCTCCTCCAACTCTGTGGCAGAGCTGGCCATGGGGCACATGTTCTCCTGTGCCCGCTTCCTCTCTGTAGCCGGCCACACCATGCGGGAGGGCAAATGGGAGAAAAAGGCCTACGGTAAGGGGAGCGAGCTGGGCGGCAAGACCCTGGGTATCATCGGCTTCGGCCGCATCGGCCAGGCCTTGGGTCGTATGGCCAAGGGCATCGGCATGGAGGTCATCGCCCAGGATATTTTCCATGTTCCAGGCATCGAAGAAGAGATGGGAATGAAGTATGTGGAGCTGGACGAGCTCCTGGGGCGTGCTGACTTTATCTCGCTCCATACGCCCTCCCTCAACGGTGTGAAACTCATCTGCAAGGAGAATATCGACAAGATGAAGGATGGAGTGGTGTTCGTCAACACCTCTCGAGGCGATAACGTCAATGAGGACGATCTGCTGGAGGCGCTGAACTCCGGCAAGGTTCGGGCCGCTGGCCTGGACGTCTATGCCGACGAACCCGCCACCAACGTAGCGCTATACACCCATCCTAACGTTTCCTGTACCCCCCATATCGGGGCGGCTACTAAGGAGGCCCAGAAGCGTATCGGGGCGGAAATCGTGGAGATCATAGAGAATTTCGGAATTTAAATTTTCCAGGAACTGCACTTTTCCTTTTAACAAAAAAGACTCTACGAATAAGAACAACTTTTTCCTGTCCTACCGGCCGTGCGATGGAGTGTCTGCTCCTATCGTACGGCTTTCTTTTCTTCATAGAGGAAGCATAAATGCAATTGTAAAATATACTTGACAAATTATCTTTTTTATTTTACAATACAGGAGGAAAGGAGGAGAAGAAAATGAGCGAGGAAACAAAAACTGTTATCACGGTGGCTTTACTGGTATTTGCGGCAGCGGCATGGCTTTGGCCGCTTGCCCTAGGCGTTCATCTGGAGATGGAGGAGCAGAAGAAGCGGAACGAGCCCCCCGCATACGATGAGCGGCAGCGCATTGCCCGGCTGCGTGCCGGAAACCATACGCTGTATGCGCTACTGGGGTTTCTGCTGGTATGGACGGTGGCAGACCAGTTCGGGTGGTTTGAGTGGACCGGCTCCGTACTGGATATGACATTGTGCGCACTGCTGCTTGCCTGGGGGGTATGGGCGTCCGACTGCATCCTGCACGACGCGCTTGTAACATGGAAAGACAAACGGAGGGACGCGAACGCTTTTCCGTTGATCTACTGCTGGATGTTGTTTTTCTGGACCAATCCGACGAATTCCGGTTGGGTGGGCTGTGAATCTTGGCTACCTTTCATTTTTGCATGTGTTAATACAATGGCTCTGGTTATCGTAATTCTCTACAAAGCCAGGAAACAGAAAAAGGCGGAAATCGAGGATGCACTGTGAAGAACCTCCGTCTTCGCTCAGCCCGAGCAGCCAAGGGGCTCAGCCAGCAGGCGCTGGCGGACCTGGTGGGTGCGTCCCGCCAGACCATCAATGCCATTGAGCAGGGGGACTATAACCCCACTATCAATCTTTGTATCTCCATCTGCCGTGTCCTGGACAAAACTCTGGACGACCTGTTTTGGGAGGACCCACAGTAAGCCGCCGGGACAGAGCATCGTCCCCAGCAAAGCAAAAGCCGTGCGGCAGGAGCTGGTACTCCGCCGCACGGCCCATAGGGCGAATAAAATGTTTTTCTTTTTGATGCTTTTTCCTGTTCACAAAAAAAGTACGCCTTGTGCTCTCTATGCCATCTTCTCCTTGATATGGCTGAGCCGATCCAGGGCTTCGTTTAGGGTCTCATCCTTCTTGGCAAAGTGGACGCGGACAATATCCTGAACATTCTCCTTAAAGAACGAGGTGCCGGGGACGCAGGCCACGCCGACCTTGCGGGCCATTTCCTCGCAGAACTCCACGTCGGTTTGTCCCTTCTTGAGGTAGGGCCCAATATTGGCAAGGACGAAGTACGCGCCCTGTGGATCGGTGAAGGGGATTCCTATATTTTTAAGACCGTCAGTGAACAGCTTCTTCATGTGAGTATAGTGGGCTCCGAATTCTTCATAGTAGCTGTCTGGCATATCAAGACCCACTACGGCAGCTTCCATCAGTGGCGAGGGCGCACCCACGGTGTTAAAATCATGGTACTGCTTGATGCGGTCCATGATGGGCTGGGGCGCGATGGCATAGCCCAAACGCCAGCCGGTGACGGAATAGGTCTTCGACAGGCTGGAGCAGCTGACAGTCCGCTCCCACATACCGGGCAGGGAGTTCATATATGTGTGCTTGTGATTGTCGTATATGATGTGCTCATAGACCTCATCCATGATGGCGTACACGTCGTATTTGATGCACAGATCAGCGATCAGCTTCAGCTCATCATAGGTGAACACCTTGCCGCTGGGATTGGAGGGGTTGCAGATTAGGATTGCCTTAGCCCCCTGCTTGAAGGCGTCCTCCAGAACGTTTGCATCAAATCCAAAGGCGGGGGGGACCAGGGGTACGTAGATGGGTTCGCAGTCCGCCAGAATGGCCTGGGCATGGTAGTTCTCAAAATAGGGGGAGAAGAGAATAATTTTGTCTCCCGGATTGGTCAGGGCAAAAATAGTGTCCACCATTGCCTCAGTGGAGCCGATGGTCACCACAATTTCTGTATCGGGGTTGAGCGTGCGGCCCATAAAGCGGCTGCACTTCCGGGCCAGGGCCTGGCGGAAGTTGGGTGCGCCCATGGTAATGGGGTACTGGTGGGGTCCCAGATGGCTAACCTCGGCCAAACGATCCGTCATGGCTTTGGGCGGGTCGAAGTCGGGGAAGCCCTGGGCCAGATTAATGGCTCCCACATCAATGGCGATGCGGGTCATCCGACGGATGACGGAGTCGGTGAAAAGCTTGTTTTTTCTGCTCATTTCCTGCATGGCGATTTCTTCCTTTACTTTAGATGTTAAGGAGAGGGATTAAATCCCCGTTTTTAGGACCGCGTCCAATTTTTCGGTGTCGGCTACCCGGAAGATCATATAGGCCAGTCCGTTCTGCTGGCCAAGGACGGAGTACATATACTCGATATCGATGTCCGCGTCGGCGATGATGCGCAGCACCTCGTTCAGCCCGCCCGGTTTGTCCGGGACAAGGGCCTGGACTACCGGTGTTTCCCGGACGATGAACCCGTGCTCCCGCAGAATCGAAGCCGCCCGCTGGGGAGCGTCCACAATCAAGCGGAGTACGCCGTAGTCGGCGGTCTCTGCGATATTCAGCGCCTGCATGTCCACGTGGTTCTGGGCCAGCAGCTCCGTCACATTGCACAGCTGCCCAGGCCGGTTTTCCAGAAATACAGATAGTTGGTGAATAATCATTGCAGTCTTCCTCTCCTATATTTTCCGTTTGTCAATTACCCGTACCGCCTTGCCCTCGCTGCGGGTGATGGACTTGGGAGCTACAAGCCGCACCTTGGCGTAGATACCCAACATGGCCTTCAGCGCGGCCACCAAGCCCTTCTCCATGTCTGTGATCCGGCCTAGGCTGTCCGAGAAGTTCTCCGGCGTCATCTCAACCATAACCTCCAAAGTGTCGGAGTTGTGGACCCGATCCACGATGATCTGATAGTTGGCGGGATAGCCCTGCTCCAGCAGGACGGTCTCGATCTGAGACGGGAAGACGTTCACACCCTTGACGATCAGCATATCGTCGCTGCGGCCCATGGGCTTGCTCATCTTTACATGGGTGCGGCCGCAGGAGCAGCTCCTCCGGCTGAGCACGCAGATGTCCCTGGTGCGGTAGCGCAGCAGGGGGAAGGCCTCCTTGGTGATTGAGGTGAACACCAGTTCCCCCTTGCTGCCCTCAGGCAGCACCTCACCGGTGTCCGGGTCGATAATCTCGGCGATGAAATGGTCCTCGTTAATGTGCATCCCCGTCTGCTCGCAGCACTCGAAGGCAACGCCCGGACCACTGGTCTCGGTGAGGCCGTAGATGTCATAGGCCTTGATGCCAAGCTTATTCTGGATGTCCCGGCGCATCTCCTCGCTCCAGGCCTCGGCCCCGAAGATGCCGGCCTTCAGCTTGATCTGGTCCCGCAGACCCCGCTCGTGGATACTCTCGGCCAAATAGGCGGCATAGGAGGGGGTGCAGCAGAGAATAGTGGAGCCCAGGTCCACCATGAACTGGAGCTGACGGTCCGTGTTGCCGCTGCTCATAGGCAGAGTCAGACAGCCCACCTTATGGCTGCCGCCGTTGAGCCCCGGCCCACCGGTAAACAGTCCGTAGCCATAGCATACATGGCACACATCCTCCGAGGTCCCCCCGACTGCCACGATGGCTCGGGCACAACAGTCCTCCCACAGGTCCACATCGTGCTGGGTGTAGAAAGCTACCACCCTCCGGCCGGTCGTGCCGGAGGTGGACTGGATGCGTACACAGTCGGCCAAAGGTTTAGCCAGCAGGCCGTAGGGATAGGCATCCCGCAGGTCGTCCTTGGTGAGAAAGGGCAGCTTGTGCAGGTCCTCCACGCTCTGAATATCGTCTGGCACAACGCCCTGTTCTTCCATTTTTTTGCGGTAGTAGGGGACGTTATCCCAGACGTGCCGTACCTGCTTCACAAGGCGTTCATTCTGCCAGGTCAGGATCTGCTCCCGGGACGCTGTTTCGATTTCAGGCTGATAATAATGCTCCATATAAGGTCTCCTTGATGTAATGGATGTGGATAGTATGTATATCCGTTGAAAATTTAACGCAGAACAGCCGAATTTTCTTTTTTACTCTACCACTTTTAATTGATAAAGTCAACGGCTTTCCTAACTTTAAATGAAAAAAATGAAGAATTTTGAGGAAAAGGGGACACGGAAAGCCACATTCATGGAGAAAGGACTGCTTCTCGTAGGATGATTCTGGATGGCTGGGCCACCACTGTGCAGCCGTCGGGCACGTTGGTGCTGACCACGGCGCCTGCACCGATTTTCACATGGCTGCCCACTTGAATGCCGCCAACCAAAACCGCATTGGCCCCGATCAGGCAACCGTTGCCGACCTGAGGGGCCTTGCCGCCAACTTCGCCGATGGTAACGTTTTGATAGATGCGGCAGTCTCTGCCTATGGAGGCGTACCGGGAGATATAGACACCGTGAAGCCCATGAGGGAGAGAGGGGATTCCGGCGATTTTTGCGCCCCGGCCAATATAGCCGCCCCGCCTGTGGGCGATGCGGTTGAGGAGAAAGGTGAGGACATCGGCCAGAAGCTTGCTGTCCGTACGATCCCGGAGGTAGAACAGCCGCCAATAGATGCGCAGATTGTTTCCCAGAGAGTAGTCCATCAGAGGTTCTCGAAGGTACATATGGGGGAGGTCCTTTCCAACTTGCTTCTCACCAGCATAACATGTCCAGCGGCAAAATGCAACAAAAAATCTGGCCTACCCAGTCCGGTTCAGAGCCAGAGCAAACTTTGTTTCCAAAGTCGGAGTGCAGAAAATGCTTTGCTGATACGTTTGATTTTGACAGAATCTCAAAAGTAAACCAGCCCTTTTTCTTCTTGACAAAGTGTCAGAGAAGTGATATGCTCTGAACATACCAAGAGAATGTATTTGAGGAGGGAGGTGGTTGCGTGGCCCGCAACAAGTATCCGGAAGAGACGGTGGAGAAGATCCTGACGGCGGCCAGACGGCTGTTTCTGGAGAAGGGCTATGAGAAAACCACCATACAGGACATCGTCGACCAGCTGGGGGGCCTGACTAAGGGGGCAGTGTATCATCATTTTAAATCCAAAGAAGAGATCATGGACGCCATCACGGAGAAAATGTTCCTGGACGGCAACCCCTTTGAGAAGGTGCGAGGGAGGAAGGAGCTGAATGGCCTGGAGAAAATGAAGGAGGTCGTCCGCCTGACCCAGGAACCGGACTGGTCCAGCCTCAGCCGCCAGAGTATGCCCCTGCTGAAAAATCCCCGGTTGCTGGCCAAGGCCATCGAAGACAACCAGACCCTCGTCACACCTCTTTGGTTAGAGCTGATCGAGGAGGGGATGGCGGACGGCTCCATCCGGACGGAGTACCCCCGGGAGGTGGCGGAGCTGCTGACGTTGCTGGACACCCTCTGGATGGCTCCCACGATCTTTCCTGCTACTCGGGACAACCTACTGCACAAGTTCCGCTGCGTGGGGGAAATCTTCGCCGGTTTGGGGGTCCCGGTCATCGATGAGGAGATGCTGGAATTGGCAGACAGATTTTTTCAGCTGCTCCCGTCGGAATTGGAATAAAAAGCCGCTGGGCAGGCGGCTTTTTATTCCAACAAATACATTCGTTTGGTTGGTATGTAAACGACGGTTTAAAAATTTTTTGTGCAGATACATACCTGTGGAAGGTATATAAAAAGGAGGCAACGATATGGACTATGCTATTTCAGCCAGAGGTCTGGCCAAATCCTTCCGGGGCAGGGAGGCGATCCGGGGTTGCACGCTGAAGATTCCCTGGGAGACCATTTACGGATTTTGGGGAGAGAACGGGGCGGGGAAGACCACAGTCTTCAAAATACTGCTGGGACTGTTGCGGCCCACGGCTGTGGAGGCGCATATTCTTTGGCCTGGGCTGTATCCGGCAGGACCCGGAGGTCCTGCGCCGGACGGGGAGCCTCATCAAAACGCCCGTATTTTACGAGCACCTGTCCGCAAGGGAGAATCTGTACATCCATCTGGCCTATCTGGAGGCGGAGGTGGACCCGCAGGAGGCCGGCGAAAATTTCCTCGATGGAATGGAGGCGTATTACTTACAGGTTGTCGGAGGAGGAGCAAGCCATGAATAAGCAGATATCCCTGGAACTGCGCCGCACCGGCCTGCGCTCCTATCGAATAGTGGTGCTGTGTGCGGCAAGTCTGCTCCACACAATAGAAAAAATGGAGGTGTGATCCATGGAGAAAAAACTGTTCACCCGCAATTTCACCCTTCTGCTCCTGGGACAGATGTTCTCTCTTCTGGGCAACGGTACGCTGCGGTTTGCATTGTCGATGTATGTACTGGAGAAAACCGGCTCGGCGGCGGTGTTCGGAACGCTGCTGGCGGTGAGCATGGTTCCCACTGTCCTGTTGACACCCTTCGGCGGTGTACTGGCAGACCGGATCAACCGGCGGACGATCATGGTGTGGTTGGATTTGAGCTCCGGGGCGGCGGTGTTGGCAGCGGCTGCGGCCTTTACAGACAGTCGGGGGATCGCTGTCACAGCTGCGCTGCAGATCGTGCTGTCCATTTTGGGAGCTTTTGAATCGCCAACCGTTCAAGCCTGCGTTCCTCAAATGCTCAGTGGTGAGAATGTGCTGCGGGGCAATGCTGCTGTAAACCAGGCCAACGCCGTCTCCGGATTAGTGACGCCCTTTCTGGGCAGTTTGCTCTACACCGCCTTCGGCGTCCGGCCTGTTCTTGCGGGTGCGGGTGCATGCTTTTTGCTGACGGCGATACTTGAGTGTTTCATCTGCCTGCCGGAGATGCCGCCGGTACGAGGGCAGCGGCTGGGGGATATCCTTCGAGAGGACCTGCTGGGCAGCGCCCGGTTTCTTGCACGGGAGCGGCGAGAGGTGCTGGACCTGCTGCTGTTTTCTGCCGTGGTGGGGGCGTTGATCTCCGGTGCAGCCATTGTGGGTCTGCCCTACCTGATTCGCAGCAGCTTGAACCTCTCCGCCCAGCTCTACGGTGCGGCGGAGAGCGCTATAGGGTTGTCCGCCCTGTTGGGCGGACTGGCGGCGGGAGTGCTGGCGGTGCGGATGCCATTCCGTCAGCTCAACTGGCTTGTGACAACGGTAGGGATGTGTGTTCTGCTGGGCGGTGGAGCTCTGCTGCTGCCGGTAGGGGTGATAGGACAGTACGGGGCGCTGGTGCTGCTGTTCTGCGTCGGACAGGCGATGGCCTGCACCTTTTCCATCTTCGCCGTCTCCGCCATCCAGCAAAAGACGCCGGAACACATGACTGGGAAGGTCATGGCCTGTGTCTCCACCATCTCCATGTGTGCACAGCCATTGGGGCAGTTGGGTTACGGTCTGTGGTTCGACGTGTCCCCCGGATGGTTTGTGCTGGCGGTCAGCGGTATTGCTGTGTTCGTGCTGGGAGCGAGTTCCCGGAAATTGTTCGAGAAGTGGTGAAGAGACCGGCGCGGGCGACGCTCTCGCGTCAGTCTTTATTCAATGCCGACAAGGATGTTGATGGGACCAACGTTTGCGCCTTCAGGCTGTAAAAAAGGAGAAGCGGGGGACATACCCGCTCCTCTTGCTGGATAGAATATTATGACAGATCTCTCAAATACTCCTCTGCCGCCGCCAGAATCTCTTCGTCTGTGACATAGGTGATCAGTCGGAGGGCCTCCTGGAAGGGGAACCAGGCCAGCTGGGAGATCTCAGACTCTTGGGGCCGCTCTTGCCCTCCGGTGGGTACGGCGGTGAAGAAGGTTACGTCCTTGATAACCCCCGGCTTTGGGGAGTAGGTGACGGTCCGGCTGAAGCCGGTATGGATTTTCGCTGTCAGTCCTGTCTCCTCCTGAATTTCCCGGGCTGCAGTCTCTGCCGCTGTCTCATCGCCTTCCACGTGTCCCTTAGGGAAACTCCAGTGTCCACCGTTGTGCCGTACCAGCAGATATTCCCGTCCGCCGCCACTTTGCCGCCAGACCACCGCACCGCAGGAGCGCTCTTCTCTTGCCTTGCGGAATACGCCGCCGTCGCCCCAGCTCCACTCGCCTCCGTGAGCCCCTAGCTCAAAGTGTCGCTTGGCGATGCCTAGATCCACAAAAGCAAAGGAGCCAGCGCCATGAAGCCGCACCTGAACGGATTCATCCCGGCGGAAAACGAAGCGGTAACCCTGCCGGTTCATGGCGGAGGGGGCCCGCTGCACAGCGGCAACACCTGTCCGGAACCAATCCGGCGGGTTCTCGGTGGCCTGTGCCAGCTCCTCTGGAGACTTGAGGGGTCTTTGTGCGATGGAAGAGTCGGCAGGAATGCCGACGGCGGCGATGCAGACCAGCGCTTCGCCATCCCGCAGATGCGCCAGGCAGTGCTCACGGTCATAGGTCCCCCCTACCCAGCAGGAGCGCAGTCCCAGGGTCTCGGCGGTGAGAAGCAGCTCCTGGCCATAGTAGCCGCATTTTTCTTCCAGGTCCGGGTCACCGGCGGGACCGGCAAATATCAGATAGCTTCGCACACCCGTGATTTGTCCGGAGAATTTAGAAAAGGGATCCGGCTTGCCGCAGACCAGCTGTATGTGCACGCCAGCGCGGCGGCTGCACTGGGCGGCTGTTTTCTCCAGCTGCCTCCGCTGGTCGGGGGAGAGGGGATGTGGCAGAAACGCCCGGCAGGAACGCCGGGTGAAAATGGCATCGGACAGGGTCATAGGCTGCTCCTTCTGCGGTTGGGCCGCATTTTATTATATCCCCTCCTATTTTTGTGCGAATGGACAGGGATGTCAAGAGAAAAAGTGTGAAGTTTTTGTAAAATCCTACTTGCGCCGTCGGGGATCATCTGGTAAAATAATTGCATCAACTACATATCGGAAGATGTCCGCAGGAGAGCGGGGACTCTTTGGTTAAAGAAAAGGTCCCCCGCCAAAGGCGTAAATCGCACAGGTGCCGCAAGGCGGGACTGCGGGCGGACGAGGTTCTGGAGAACTCCGCGAATAGGCGGATGCCGAAGGTGCAAGCGGCCAAGCCGTAATCTCTCAGGCAAAAGGACAGGATTGAAGTGTATTTTCCCTTGAAAGAGTGGGGAGGATATTTTGTTTTCTGTTTTGAGAGCAGCGGGGAGGCGCCAACGCCTCCCCGCGTTTTTTCGATGTGTAAATTGAGAAAGGAAAAGGAGAGAAGAGTATGGCACAGATTTACAACGCGATCGAAAAAGGAAACAATTGGTTAAACAACATTGTGTGGGGTATTCCCGCTCTGGTGCTATTGATGAGCGCGGGCATCATACTGACGGTGGGCTTGAAGGGCTTCCAGTTCCGGAAATTCGGCTACGCCATGAAGAACACAGTGGGGAAGATGTTCCAAAAGCAGGAGGCCAAGGCCGGTGAGGTCACGCCCCTTCAGGCCCTGACTACCGCTCTGGCGGCTACCGTTGGTACCGGCAACATCGCCGGTATTACCTTCGCTGTCACCCTAGGCGGGCCGGGCTCCATCTTCTGGCTGTGGGTATCCGCCCTGCTGGGTATGGCCACCAAATATTCTGAGGTACTGCTGTCGGTGAAGTTCCGGGAGCGGAATGCCTTGGGCGACTGGGTGGGCGGACCCATGTACTATATCAAAAACGGTCTGGGCAAAAACTGGAAGTGGCTGGGCGCGGTATTCTGCATTTTCGGCGGTCTGGCATCCTTCGGCATCGGCAACGCAGTGCAGGTGGGTGAGATCACCTCCGCTGTTAACACAGCCATTCAGTCCTTCGTTCCTGCAGCGGCAGACTATCAGATGGTCATCAACATCGTACTGGCAGTAATCCTCATGGTTATCATCGGCGTAGTACTGGTAGGCGGCATCAAGCGTATTGGAGAGGTCACTGAGTTCATGGTGCCAGTTATGTCCGTTATCTATATCGTTGCCTGTCTGCTGGTCATTGGTGCGAATATCAACAAGGTGCCTCACGTGTTCGCCATGATTTTCCAAGGTGCGTTTACGCCCGAGGGCGTCACTGGCGGCGTAGCGGCCATCACCATCAAGACCTGTATTGAGTGGGGCGTCAAGCGCGGCGTGTTCTCCAATGAAGCCGGCCTGGGATCTGCGCCAATTGCCCACGCCGCTACCTCCGAGTCCAACCCGGTGAAGCAAGGACTTTACGGCATTTTCGAGGTGTTCATGGACACCATCGTTATCTGCACCCTGTCTGGCCTGACCCTGCTGCTGGCCCTGGACGCGGATGCCATCAACTACGGCGTCAAGGGCTCAACTGCCCTCAATGCCCAAGCTCTGGGCACTGTTCTGGGCGGTAAGGTCGGCGCACTGATTATTGCCATCGGTCTAAGCCTTTTTGCCCTGTCCACTGTACTTAGTTGGGGACTCTACGGTACCCGCTGCTGGGAGTTCCTGTTGGGCGAGAAGGCCGTGAAGCCTTACCAGATCATCTTCACCCTGGTGGTCATTATCAGCGCCACCATGGACCTGACCCTGGCTTGGAATATCGCCGATACGCTTAACGGTCTAATGGCCATCCCCAACCTGATTGGCCTGATCCTTCTGTGCCCAGTTGTGTTCAAGATGACCAAGGAGTATTTCGAAACTGATCGGAGGCTTAGAAAGTAAGCCGACCTGGCCATGCCTATGGGGAGAGCCAGCTGGTTCACTGAAATCATCATTTAAGTAAAGGTATTGAAATGCTTGCGCCCCAAGGCTGGCCCTTTCACATTGTGTTTGAAGCACGAAAAAGCCTGAAATATATAGCTCTAAGTGGAGTGACGTTTCCGTTAGGAGCGTCACTCCGGTCATATGCTCTTGGTTGTTGAAGTGGATATATTGCTCAATCATCTACCAGGAAAAGCCTGATTTCCATTATTATAATGCTGCTGCCCTGGGAAAAAGTTTTTTTCAGCATTGACAACCACCAAAAATATGATATAATACACCATGAGCAAAAGCAATGAGGAAACGAGCGCTGAGACGCGGCACAAGCGAGCGGGGGATGGTGCGAGCCCTGCGGCAAGGTGGACGGCGCGGCCACTTCCGAGCGGGCGGTGAGGAGCCGCACGGTTTTGCCTCCGTTACCAGGCAAACAAGAGGTCCCATTTTGGGATGAATTAGGGTGGTACAGCGAGACCTTCGCCCCTATGAGGCGGCGAAGGTCTCTTTTTGTCGAAAGGGGAGATAAAAAGTTTGAGACGGGTTGTGCGGTCTTTCGCAGGGCTGGTACTGATTTTTCTGCTGCTGTGCAGCTGTCAGGGAAAGCCGCTGCCGGCGGGGATGGACGAGGAGACGCTGCTGAAAAACGGCAGGGAAGTGGCCGTTCTTCTGGCAGGAGGAGACTACGAGGGTGTTCTATCGCGGATAAGGGCGGATGTAGCCGCTGGGGTTTCGGCGGAGGATATCCAAAAACTGGTCATCACCCAGACGGATGGCGCGGGGACGTATAAGCAGATCGACAGCGTCATGACCACAGGGCAGTACTCCAATGGGGAGGACTACGGGGTGGCGGTGCTGTATTGTGGCTACACCAAGAAAAATGTGCTGTTTCGGCTGGCGTTCGATGGGAACTATGAGCTAATCGGGATGGAGATCAAGAAAACATAGAGGAGGATACAGAATATGAAAAAAGAAACGCGGCTTTACAACGTCATGTTTCCCATATGGTTTTTCTGGTTATTGCCTACGCCACTGTGGCTCTTGATCCTTCCAGCGAATTTTGCTATTGATAGCGTGGTTTTGTTTCTTGCCATGCAATGGCAGGGAGTGCAGGACAAGTTGCGGATATGGAAAAAAAGCGTTTGGAAAATTTGGGTAATTGGCTTCTTGTGCGACATTATTGGTGCACTGCTCATTTTGGGTTTGTATGAACTGTTTGAAGTTGTGTTAAGGTTCGGCTGGAACCTCATTCTTTTCCCTGGAACAACCCTTTTGTCTCTGCCCGGTGCTGCGCTGGCGGGCGTACTGATTTACTTTTTGAACCGGCGGTTTTCCTTTTCCAAATGTGGATTGGACCCGGTACAGGTCCACCGGCTCAGTCTGGCGCTTGCCATCTTCACCGCGCCATATGCCATGTTGATCCCCCTTTATGGATGATGATAAAATATATTGATAAAAAGGAGAGACACCCCATGCATAAGTCATACGGTTTAAATGAAATCCGCGAGATGTTCCTAAAATTTTTCGAGAGCAAAGAACATTTACGACTTCCCAGCTTTTCCCTGATTCCGCAAAATGATGCCAGCCTTCTGCTCATCAACTCCGGCATGGCCCCCATGAAGCCCTATTTCACCGGCGAGGTAGAGCCTCCAAGCCATCGGGTCTGCACTTGCCAGAAGTGCATCCGTACCGGCGACATCGAGAACATCGGCAAGACCTCCCGTCACGGGACCTACTTCGAGATGCTGGGCAACTTTTCCTTCGGCGACTACTTCAAGAAGGAGACCATCTCCTGGTGCTGGGAATTTCTGACCAGTCCGGAATGGCTGGGACTGGAAGCCGAGCGGCTATATCCCTCTGTCTTTGCCGGGAATGAGACGACGCCCGCCGACGACGAGGCCTTTGAGATCTGGAACATGGTTATCGGTGTCCCCGCCGAGCGCATCTTCAAGTTCGGCAAGGAGGATAATTTCTGGGAGCACGGCTCCGGGCCCTGCGGCCCCTGCTCCGAAATCTACTACGACCGGGGCGAGGAATATGGCTGCGGCAAGCCTGGATGCACTGTGGGCTGCGACTGCGACAGGTATATCGAAATCTGGAACAACGTGTTCTCCCAGTTCAACAACGACGGCTGCGGCTGCTATTGCGAGCTCAAGCAGAAGAACATTGACGTGGGTGCGGGTCTGGAGCGCCTGGCCATTGTGAGTCAGAACGTGGAGTCTCTCTTCGATGTGGATGCCGTCATGAATATCACCAACAAGGTCAGCGAGATCACTGGGGCCAAATACGAGCAGAGCCATGAGACAGATGTGAGCCTGCGGGTGATCACGGACCATATCCGATCCGCAACTATGATGATCTGCGACGGCGTGCTGCCCAGTAATGAGGGGCGGGGCTACGTGCTTCGTCGTCTGCTTCGCCGAGCTGCCCGTCATGGGAAGCTGCTTGGTGTAGACCGCCCCTTCCTGTACGAGGTTTGTGCCACGGTCATTCAGGAGAATGAGAAGGCCTACCCCGACCTGCGGGAGAAGGAGAGCTATATCACCCGGGTCATTCGTATGGAGGAGGAGAGCTTCGCCAAGACCATAGACGGCGGCATGAGAATTTTTATCGAGATGCTGGATGGCCACAAGGAGAAGGGGGAGAAGACCTTCTCCGGCTCGGATGCCTTCAAGCTGTACGACACCTATGGTTTTCCCATTGATCTGACCGTAGAGATGGTGGAGGAGGCGGGCATGAGCGTCGATCAGGATGCGTTCAAGGCCCTTATGGAGGAGCAGCGTGTCCGAGCCCGAAAGGCTCGGGAGGCCCTGGGCGATCTGGGCTGGGCCGGTGTGGAGTTTGGAAAGGACGTGCCTGCTACCGAGTTTGTGGGGTATGACAATGTAGTAATTGAGGAGGCCAAGGTAGTGGCCCTGGTGGTGGAGAACGAGTTGGCTGAGGTGCTGATGAGCGGCGTGGAGGGCATCGTGGTGCTGGATAAGACGCCGTTTTACGCCGAGATGGGCGGCCAGGTGGCGGACCATGGCATACTCAGCGGCGACGGCTGCCGGTTCGAGGTCACAGATGTGCAGAAGAATAAGGGTGGCAAGTATATGCACTACGGCAAACTGGCCTCCGGTTCGTTAAAGGTCGGGGACGCGGTACAGGCGAAGATCGACACGGAGCGCCGCAATGCCGTCAAGCGGGCTCATACCGCCACGCACCTGCTTGACAAGGCACTGCGCACCGTTCTGGGAGACCATGTGCATCAGGCGGGTTCCCTAGTAGAGGAGGACTATCTGCGCTTCGACTTCACCCACTTTGCCGCCATGACGGCCCACGAGCTGGGCGAGGTGGCAAGGGTGGTCAGCGATGCCATTCTGGCCGGGTATCCGGTGGAGGCACGGGAGATGCCTATCGAGGAGGCCAAGAAGACAGGGGCTATTGCGCTCTTCAGTGAGAAGTACGGCGACATGGTGCGGGTGGTTAACATCGGAGATGGGTACTCCGTGGAGTTCTGTGGCGGCACCCATCTGGATAACTCCGCCAAGGCAGGGCTGTTCCATATTGAGAGCGAATTTTCGGTGGCCTCCGGTGTGAGGCGCATTGAGGCCGCCACTGGCAAACGGGCTCTGGAGGAGATGAACCGCTTCCAGGATATGCTCTTCCAGGCCGCCGCCGCGCTGAAGGTGAAGCCGGTCGATCTGAAGGAGAAGGCGGGGCAGATGGTGGCCGAGGCCAGGGAGCTGCGCCAGACCATAGAGAAGATGAAGGCAAAGGAGTTTGTATCCGAGACGGACCAGTTCCTTATGAGCGCCAAGTCCGTGAAGGGGCTGAAGGTGGTGTCTATGTCTCGCAGCGGCATGACGGCAGATGATATGCGGAAGATGGGTGACTTTCTTCGGGACAAGGAGCCCACGGTGGTCGCTCTGCTGGCCTGCGTCAATGAGGGAAAGATCACATTTTTGGCGGTCTGTGGCAAGGAGGCTGTGGCCAAGGGGATCAAGGCGGGGGACATAATCAAGACCATAGCCCCCATCTGCGGCGGCAAGGGCGGCGGCAAGCCTGACAGCGCAATGGGCGGAGGCAGCGACCTGTTCAAGCTGGACGACGCGCTGGCGGCATTGGACGATTTTGTCAACGAGAAGGCTAAGGTAGATTGACGTAAGCTTTTTTGGTCGGAGGAATATGTCAAAGGGAGGCATTATATGCTAATTGATTTTTCCAAAATAGAGGAACAGATCATTCCCGGGTTTTTGGGCGGTGAGGGTACGTTCCACACTCGAATGCGGGTGGATGAGCTGGGTAAAATTATGCGGGGTTCGCTGGAGCCTGGTTCCTCCATTGGGCTGCATACCCATGAGACCAGCAGTGAGATCATTTATATCCTGGCAGGGGAGGGGAAGGTGCTCTACGACGGCGAATACATCCCTCTCACCGCCGGGGATTGCCACTACTGTCCCAAGGGACATAGCCACAGCTTAATGAACGACGGCGACGGAAATCTGGAGTTTTTTGCCGTCGTACCCGTCCAATGAAAGGGAGGAAAACCCAATGTCTGACGTATTGAACTATCAGGATGACTGCCTGTTCTGCAAGATCATCAAGGGCGACATCCCCAGCAGCAAGGTCTATGAGGACCATCTCTGCTACGCCTTTTACGACATCAATCCACAGGCTCCTACACATTTCTTGGTTGTGCCAAAGGCCCATATCCAGTCTGTTTCGGAGATCACTCGGTTCAATGAGGGCATTGTTGGCCACATCTTCACCGTTATTGCCAAGTTGGCAAAGGAACTGGGCTTTGCGGAAGCTGGCTACCGCGTGGTATCCAACATCGGCGAGGCGGGCCAGCAGACCGTGCCCCATCTGCATTTCCATGTGCTGGCCGGGCGAGATATGACTTGGCCTCCGGGCTGATGTGTCCTGCTACAGGGGTGGCTAAGGCGGTATAGTATAGATTGAAACGAGAGAAAAAGATCCCCAATGTGATACTTTTCAAAAAGCATCCCAGGAGGTTGGGATAAAATAGCCCCCGCTTGTTAGATAGTATACTATACATATCTAACAAGCGGGGGCTGTTCAAACTCGTCTGCCGTTTTCTTTGTTGTGCTGTGTTTAATAGGCTACGCCCCAGATGATGTCAGTGGTACAAACCTTGCCGCACACCAGGCACTTACCGGTGGAGCCCGACTGGTCCAGAGGCATACACCGGCTTGTGACACCCACCTTTTCTTTCATGGCCAGCTCACAATCCAGTTCACCACACCATTTGGTGTGGACGAAGCCGCCGCTGTTCTTCTCAATAAGGGTTTTGACCTCTTCCCAGGTCTCTGCGGTGAAGGAATTGTCCTCCAGATTCTTCTGGGCCATGGCAAACATGTTGTTGTGAATTTCGTCTAACAGCTTTGCCACACAGCTCTCTAGATCCGCCAGAGGAACAAAGGTTTTCTCCCCGGTGTCCCGACGGGCGATGCAGCACTGTTCTTTCTCCATATCCTTGGGACCGATTTCCACCCGGAGAGGTACGCCTCGCATCTCATATTCAGCAAATTTCCACCCGGGGGCCTTGTCGCTGTCATCCAGCTTTACGCGGATGCCGCTCTTCTCCAAACGTTCCTTCAAACCTTGGGCGGCCTCGATGACGCCGGGCTTATGCTGGGCGATGGGCAGCACCACCGCCTGAATGGGTGCGACCCGGGGAGGTAGCACCAGGCCGTTGTCGTCGCTATGGGTCATAATGATGCCGCCGATGAGGCGGGTGGATACGCCCCAGCTGGTCTGGTGGGGGTGGTGGAGCTGGTTGTCTGTGCCGGTGAAAGTGATGTCGAAGGCCTTGGCAAAGCCATCTCCGAAGTAGTGACTAGTGCCGGCCTGGAGGGCCTTCCGGTCATGCATCATACACTCTACACAGTAGGTATCCTCGGCCCCTGAGAATTTCTCCTTGTCGGTCTTCCGGCCTCGGGTGACTGGCATGGCCAGATAGTTTTCGCAGAAATCGGCGTAGATGTTCAGCATTCGCACTGTCTCCGCCACGGCCTCCTGGGCCGTGGCGTGCATGGTGTGGCCCTCCTGCCATAGGAACTCTCGATGGCGCAGGAAAGGGCGGCTGGTCTTCTCCCAGCGTAGGACGCTACACCACTGGTTGTACAGCTTGGGCAGGTCCCGGTGGGAGTGGATGATGTTTTTGTAGTGCTCACAGAA
>CAJTYO010000018.1 GCA_910584045.1 uncultured Oscillospiraceae bacterium
GGGCGGGGCTGCTCTGGTAGAAGCGATCAAACAGGTGCTCCGGGTCCGGTCTGGCGCCGGGAAGCATCGTATTGGAAAAACAGACCGTCCCATCCCGGCCGGACACGGTCAGCTCGCCGCCGCCGTGACGCAGGGCGTTGGCAATCAGGTTCCGGTACACCCTCCCCAGAGCCTCCGGATTGCCCCAGACCCGCATATCCTCCCGGTCAAACTGTAGGTTCGGGCGGATACCCGAGGCATCCAGCTGGGGGTAAAATTCCGCGAGAGCGTCCCATAGCGGTGGAAGCGCCGCCGTTTTCCCACACTCCATCGGAAGTGCGCCGCCCCGCAGACGGGTGTAAAGAAACAGCTCCTCCAGCAGCTCCTCCAATTCGCCCAGCCGCTTTTTCACGACGCACAGATACTCCTCCTGCCGCTCCGGTTCACCCTCCAGCAGCTGTAGGTAGCCCAGGGCTCCGGCCAGAGGAGTACGGATGTCATGGGAGATGCAGGCCATCGTATATTTCAGTTCCTGCTCTCTCTGCATCGTCTCCAGACGGAGCTGCCGCCCCGCTTCCAGCCGGGCGTTCACCGCCCGGCACAGCCGCCGGGGAGCCGCGCCGGGCATCTGAATCGTCAGCAGCAGGTTGCTCTCCGCCGGAGTCTCCTCCAGCATCCGGGCCATATCCAGCATCTGTGCACGGTAGGCCAGCAGGCGAAGCACGGCAAGAACAAGCGCGGTAACCGTCAGAAGCAGCAGCGGCAGCATAGCGATACCTCCTTAAATGTCCCGCTTCTCCATACTCAGCAGGCTTACGACTGTGTAAACGGCGGCCCACCCGATAGAGCAGCCCAGAATCAAGGTCATCTGCCGGGCATCCGGCAGAGGGATACGCTGCATGCGGGCCAGGCTGCTGAGCAGGTACTGCTCCAGGGCGGGCCAGTGAAGCCTCTGACAGACCAGAGAGACCAGCTCGGCGATCACGC
This sequence comes from uncultured Oscillospiraceae bacterium, assembly GCA_910584045.1. Classification (GTDB taxonomy): domain Bacteria; phylum Bacillota; class Clostridia; order Oscillospirales; family Oscillospiraceae; genus Pelethomonas. The sequence goes on from CAJTYO010000018.1 coordinate 967, forward strand.
CGCCGCCGGACAGCACGGCCAGGGTGATGCCCAGGACCGAGCTGCGGGTCATTGCCGCCAGCGACAGCGCCATCAGCCCAACAGCCCAGCTGGGCAGCCACCGCCAGAAGGTATACTGTAAAATGCTGAGAATGGGGCTGGCCACCGGGTGCAGTCCGAATAGGCCCGAGGACACCAGCGCGAACACGACGCCCACGGCGGTGACCGCCGCGCTGTAGACGCCTGCCAGCAGTATTTTGGAGATCACGTAATCCCGCCGCCGGGGTCTGGCGAAGCAGATGTTTTTGATGTACCCGCTGGAAAAATCGCCGCTGACATGGATGCTCATGCCAATGCCGGTTATAATCAGCAAAAAACCGCTGTTCAGGCATTCGTGGACAAAGTCCAGCGAGGACATATTGTGGATGTGCTGACTCATTTCCAGGTCGTCGCCGGTGATATCCGCCCCCTGCGCCTGCATGGCATCCATGGTTTCCGGGTCGGCGACCGTGGCCACCAGACAGACCAGCATCATGAGCAGCCCCGCCGTCACGGCCAGTATGATATAGAAATTCCGGCTTCTGATTAGCCGCTGAACATCCATTTTTACCAGATTAATCATGCTTTTCTCCTCCCATGCGCTCCAGAAAGTAGCCCTCCAGGTCCTGCCGGTGCAGGCCCATCTCCTCCACTGCGATACCCGCCTGAGTCAGAATCTGACCAACGGTTTTGGCGTCCACGGCCTCATAGATCCGCAGTTCCCCCTCCGGGCGCATTTCCCAGCGGGTCATGTGGAGCTCCCGCTCCAGCAGAGCCGCCGCCTTCTGGGGCTGATCCGCCCGCAGATGCAGATAATCGGCACATTTTTGTTCCAGCTCTTCGGCGGTGATCTGCTCCACCATGCGGCCATGCTGTATGATGCCGTACCGGGTGGCGATCTTGCTCAGCTCGCCGAGAATGTGGGAGCTGACAAGGATGGTCAGCCCCCGCTCCCGGTTCAGCCGCAGCAGCATCTCGCGCATCTCTCGAATGCCCTCCGGGTCCAGACCATTGATGGGTTCGTCCAGCAGCAGCAGGTCCGGTCCTCCCAGCAGGGCCAGAGCGACGCCCAGCCGCTGCTTCATGCCCATGGAGTAGTGCTTCACCGGCTTTTTTTCCGCCGCGGGCAGGCCTACGGTGTTCAAAATTTCATCCACCTGCCTGCGTGGGCTGTCCAGTCCAAGCAGCGTGGCGTAAAGCTGTAGATTTTCCCGCCCGCTCAAATCGGCGTACAATCCCGGCTGCTCAATGAGCGCCCCCACCCGACGGCGGGCCGCCGCGTCCCGGATGGGCCGGTCAAAGATCCGCGCCTCCCCTTGGGTGGGGCGGGCCAGACCGCACAGGAGCTTCAGAGTGGTGGACTTGCCGGCGCCGTTCTGGCCGATAAAGCCGTAGATGTCCCCCTGCTCCACCCGCAGGTCCAGGTGGTCCACTGCCCATTTATCCCGGTATCGTTTGGATAGTCCCGTTGTTTGTATCACTGCCATATAAACGCCTCCTTTTTGTTTGCGGGATCAGTTTAACAGGCAAATGTCCAAACATCGCAAAGAAAAGGTAAAGAAAGTACAAAGTTTACTCGGTCAGTTTGAAACCGATGCCCCATACCGTCTGGATATAGCCGTCCGTACCGCTGGGGCGGAGCTTGGAGCGGATGTTGCTGATATGGACGGTAATGGTTTTATCCTCCACGGCATACGCCTCCTGCCAGACCGCCTCGTAGATCTGCTGTCTGGTGAAAACCCGTCTGGGACTGCCTGCCAGCAGCTCCACGATTTTGAACTCATGGGCAGTCAGATTCACCGGTTGGCCTGCCGCCGTCAGCGTCATCCCGCTCAGGTCCAGCACCCAGTCCCGAAACTGCAGACGCTCCCCGGGAGAGCCGGCGCGGGCGCGGCGCAGCTGGACCTGGATACGGGCCCACAGCTCCTCCAGCTGATAGGGCTTGGTCAGATAGTCGTCTGCGCCAGAGCTCAGCAGTTCTACCTTGTCGGACAGCTCTGTTCTGGCCGAGAGAACGATAATCGGGACTTGACTGGTTTTGCGGACTTCCACAATAAGCGTGTTTCCAGAGAGCCCCGGCAGCATCAGGTCTACCAGCAGGAGATCGAATATGCCCTGCTTCCAGAGCAGACGGCCCTCCGTTCCCGAAAAAGCCTGGGTGCAGATGCAGCCTTGCCGCCGCAGATAGGCGGCGGTGGAATTGTTGATGTCGGTATCGTCTTCTATGATAAGGATGTGGGACATGCGGCGTCCTCCTTTTCCGTTAGCGTGTAGTTCAATATACCGTATTTGAATAAAAACGGAAAGTCATTTCCGCCGCAGGGCATGACTGCGCTGTAGAAGGATAAACAGGCGGCGAATACGTCTTCCCATGCCTATAGTGTATCATTTATTTGGATTGTTTTCAACTTGATCGGTGATCCGGCAAAAAGAAAGGCGGCATGTCCATATCGGGCAAGCGTACGCATTTCAGATGGTATGTACGTTCCACCCCATTCTCCTCTCCAGCCCCAGCATCCCGCCGCAGAACCGCTCCCACTGTTCCAACATTGTCAATGACGGGTCGCCCTCCCGAATACGCATAGTGCGGCGGATTTCCTTAGGAATAACAACGCGCCCCAGGTCGTCGATGCGGCGCACGATTCCGGTTGCTTTCATTTTTGATTCCTCCCGTATCTGCCGCGCCGGGGCGCGGCGAGTATATTGTATCGCTTTGGAAAACATGGATAGTATCCGCAGAACCTGGGAAGGTATGCAGATTTTTGGCTGGATTTGTTTCCCTTTCATCCGGATGATTTCATTTGCTTCAATCGCTACGCCGCCCGGACCGTCCTGCCCAGGCGGGCGTAGTCAAAGGCTCCCTCCGTCCGGAGGGAGCCTCAGAGTATTACAGACTGTCCGGCGTGTACTCGCCGAAGCCCTCGCCCAGCACCTCGTGTGCCTCGCATACGATGATAAAGGCATTGGGATCGATAGCCGTTACGGAAGCCTTGATGACCGCAATCTGGCTGCGCTTGAAGGCGCACAGGACCACCTGCTTTTCGTCTCCGCTGTAGCCGCCCCGGCCATTAAGCAGCGTAATGCCCAAATCCATCTCCAGCAGCCGCGCGGCGACCTCGCTGCTGCGGTTGCTGATAATATAGGCGATCTTGGCGTTGATGGAGCCATACACCACCGTGTCCATCGCCAGACTGGAGATATACATGGCGACGATCCCGTACAACGCGTTGTTTACGCTGTGGAAGGTCATCGCATACAGACAGATCACCGTCACGTCAATGGCCAGACACAGCCGGCCGATGGAGAGGCTGCGCAGTTTGTATTTCAGCAGCCGCGCCGCCAGCTCGGTTCCCCCGGTGGTGGCCCCCACGGTCAGCATCAGTCCCATGGAGACGCCCAGCAACACGCCGCCGTATATGCTGGCCAGCATGGGTTCCATGGGCCCGAAGGTGTAGACCGCCGCCAGCCCGTCGATCATCAGCGAGCCCATGCTCATGGCGTACAGCGAGGAGATCAGCAGCTTCACGCCCTGCTTGCGCACGCCGAGATAGAACAGCGGTACATTCAGCAGGATAGAAGTAACGCCCACAGGCAGCACGGAGATAAACCGATTGACGATCTGCGCTACGCCGGTGAAGCCCCCCATGGAGATATTGTTTGGCTGGAAAAACCAGTTGAAGCTCAGTGCATACAGAGCGCAGCCCAGGGTGATCACCCCGTATTCATACAGCCACCGCACCGCCGGATTTTTGCTCTTCATATCGGACCCCTCCGTCAAAAGGGCGGGGCGCCTCCGCCCCGCTTCCTGCATTATTCATTTCATTATAAATCATTTCATGGGATAGGGCAAGAGCAATCTCCGTCCTACACCGCGAATTTTGCTGCCGGAGCCTATTGACATTTTGCATTATTTGTATTATATTGATTAATGCAAGGGGGGGAGAAACTATGCTGCTTCGATTGGACTTTTCCAGCGATATACCGATTTACCAGCAGCTCCGGAACCAGGTTGTATCCGCCATTGCGTCCGGAGAGCTGGGTCCCGGCCAGCGGCTGCCCACTGTCCGCGCTCTGGCGGAGGAGTGCGGCATCAACATGATGACCGTCAGCAAGGCCTATCAGCTGCTGAAGGCGGAGGGCTATATCACCACCGGCCGCCGCGGCGGGGCCGTGGTGCGCCTGCCGGAGACGGGCGTGGGGCCGGAGACACTGGAGTGCCTGCGTCTGCGGCTGTGCGAGCTGCGCCTGGCGGGCCTGGGGCGGGCGGAGATTCTGGACCTGTGCGGACGGCTGTATGACGAGGAGGTGTCAGAGAAATGACGCTGTTTTTGAGTATCATCCTATGGGCGGTCATGCTGCCGGTACTGCCCATCATGTATTTCATGCAGAAAAACGAGTGTAAGCCGAAGAAAAATATTGTTGCCGGCGTGACCCTGCCCTACGAGGCCCAGCGGGATGAGGAGGTGCTCGCCCTGCTGGCGCGGTACGGGAGGGAACTGAAGCGAATGTGCTGGGTGATGCTGGCGGCGGTGATCCCCGGCTTGTTTTTCAGGAGCGTCGGCCTTTTCATGATCTACTATATGGCGTGGATCATCGCGCCGTGCGCCGCATTCGCGGTCCCGTATATCCGGTGCAACAAGGCTCTGCGTCGGCTCAAGGAAGCCCGGGGCTGGCGGCGGGCGGAGGACGCGCCCCAGGTGGTTTCGGACCTGACCGCCGCGGCGGAGGAGATGCGGTGGCTCTCCCCATGGTGGTTCCTGCCGGCGTTTCTGATTGGTCTTGTACCCCTGGCCTTTGAGCGGGAGGTCTGGTGGGCGTGGACGATATGCGCGGCATTGGTTCCGGCGTTTTACCTCTGCTACCGGCATCTATACCGGAACCGGGCGGAGGTGGTGGACGCCGACAGTCAGCGGACCATGGCCCTCACCCGCATCCGGCGGTACAACTGGGGCAAGGTTTGGTTGGTGACGGCCTGGGCCACGGGACTGTTCAACGTGCTTTTGTGGCTGACGCTGGACCATGTGTGGCTGTGCATGGGCGTGTGCCTGCTATATGGCGCGGTGACTGTCGCGGAGGCGGTGGGCATTGAGTTTCGGGTCCGGCGTTTGCAGGAGAAGCTGACGGCGGACAGCGGGCAGGGGTTCTACGTGGACGAGGACGACCTCTGGATCTGGGGAATGCTGTACTACAACCCCAATGACGCCCGCCTGAGAGTTAACGCCCGGGTGGGCGTGGGGACCACCGCCAATCTGGCCCGGCGGCCCGCCCAGGTCATCATGGCGCTGGTGCTGGCCCTGTTGCTGGCGTGCCCGCTGATCGGGGTATGGATTATGGGCATGGAACGGGCTCCGGTAGAGCTGGCGGTGACGGAGTCGGCGCTGGAGGGCTCCCACTACGGCGGAACATGGAGCGTGGCGCTGGATGATATTGCGGAGGTCTGTATCCTCGAAGAGTGTCCACGGCTCCGCCGGATATCCGGCAGCGGTCTGGATAACGCCCTCACCGGGCAGTATAACGCAGACGGCTGGGGCCGCGTCACCTGCTGCATCGACCCCCGGACGGGGCCGTGGCTGCTGGTGCGGCAGAGGGACGGGAGGCTGTTCCTCTTCGGCTCCAGTGAGGCGGGTGCGGCGGAGGCGGTCGCAGCCCGGCTGGGGTGAGCTACAGCCTCACCCGGGCCGTCACCGCCGCCCCCGCCGCCCCAATGGCCGTTCCCGCTGCCACGCCGGAGATCAGCAGCGCCGGCAGATACCACCCCAGCTGTGCCGTGCCCAGCACGGCCATGGCCACCAGCAGCTGGGCCAGATTATGGCATACCGCCCCGGCGATGCTGACCCCCAGAAGGGAGAAGCGGTCCAGCCGCTTCAGTCCCGCCATCACCGCCAGGCTCAGCGCCGCCCCGGCCAGGGAGTAGGCGAAGCTGTAGGCGCTGCCAAAGGTTGCGGACGCCAGAATCACTCGGGTCAGGGAGACGGCGGCCGCCTCCCGCAGGCCCAGACGGTACAGGGCGAACAGCACCGCCAGATTTGCCAGCCCTATCTTCATCCCCGGCAGCAGGCCCGGCAGGACCAGCAGGCTCTCCAACCAGGACAGCGCCATGGCCAGCGTCGTCAGAAGGGCGAGTCGAGCGATATTTTCCCGCCTCATCCCGCTCCCCCCCGCCCCGCGGCGGCGTCGAAGGAGGGCCCATCGCCGCCCTCAATGCGGACCACCAGACGGTGGGGCAGGCAGACGACGGTCTCCCCCGTCCGGGATATGGTCCCGGTGCGCACGCAGGTGTGGTCGCCGCAGTTGGCCTCCACCACCGCCGCCGCGCCGCCGGAGATCTCCAGCACATTGTAGTCCTCCCCACCAATGGTCACCGTCCAGTCCTCCCCCAGGGAGTACCGGGCGATTTCTTCGCCGTTTTGGGTCACTACCGCCCAGGTTCCCCCGCCGCCGGGCCGGAGCGCCAGATACAGCGCCAGCGCCAGCAGCAGCAGACCCGCCGCCAGCAGGATGTCCCATAGTCGTTTTTTTTGCATAGTCTGTCTCCTGTCGCTCCTTGGTATAGTTTCGACGGTTCGGAGCAATCTAAATAAAAACTGTCGAAAAGAGGGATGTCTATGGCTGGACCCGTTTCCCGCCGGGAGGCGGCGCTGGAGAAATGGCTGCTGGTGTTCCTGCTCTTCTCCGGCGCCGGATGGGTCTGGGAGGTAGCGCTGACTGCTCTCACCCAGGGGCGGTGGGTCAACCGGGGAATGCTCCGGGGACCCTGGCTGCCGGTTTACGGCGTGGGAGGCGCGGCGCTGTGCGCGCTGCTGGTCCGGCTGCGCCGGAGGTGGGCCGCGCCGCTGGTGGGCGCGCTGGCCGGCGGACTGCTGGAGTACGGAACGGCCCTGGCCCTGGAGCTGCGCTTCCGGCAGCGGTGGTGGGACTACACCGGCTGGGCCGGCAGCATACAGGGGCGGGTGTGTCTGGCGAGCTTGGCAGGCTTCGCGCTGGCGGGGTGGATGCTCATGCGGCTGGCCCCGAGGGTGCTGGAGAGGGTGGAGCGGATGCCGCCGGGCCTGCGCACCGCTCTGTGCCGGGGCGTTTGTCTGGCCTTCGCGCTGGACTGGTCGTTTTCTCTGCTCCGGCCCAACATGGGCGCGGGGATCACCTGTCCCCTGGGGCCATAGGCAAAACCGCCGGAAAGTCCATTGACCCGGACCGGATTTTATTATAAAATGAAATATCCGCATCTCCGCCCGGACCCGCCGGGGGAGCGGCGGCATGGCGCGCCCCGCCCGGGGCGCGGGGAAGAAAGAGGACGAAAATCATGCAGGATGTCATCATTATCGGCTGCGGCGTGGTGGGTGCGGCCTGTGCCTATGAGCTGGCCCGCTACCAGCTGCGCGTCTCCATTTTGGAGGCGGGCAGCGACGCGGCGGCAGGGACCACCAAGGCCAACAGCGCCATTCTCCACGCCGGATACGACCCGGAGCCGGGCACGCTCATGGCCAGGCTCAACGTGGAGGGCGTGCGTCTGGCGGAGGAGATCTGCAATAAACTGGACGTGCTCTACCGGAAGTGCGGCAGTATGGTGCTGGCTTTTGACGAGGAGGACCGGGCCTGTCTGCGCACGCTGCTGGAGCGGGGAGAGCAGAACGGGGTCCCGGGGCTGCGCCTGCTGTCCGGGGATGAGGCCCGGGCGCTGGAACCGGAGATCAGCGGCGAGGCCGTGGAGGTCCTTCTGGCCCCCGGCGCCGCCATCGTGGACCCATGGGATTACGCTCTGGCCATGGCGGAGACGGCGGTGCGCAACGGCGTATCGTTTCATCGGAGCTGCCGGGTCACCGCCATTGAGAGGGCGGCGGAGGGGTTCTCCATCGCCACCACCGGCGGCGTGTTCCGGAGCCGGTACATCATTAATGCCGCCGGTGTGTATGCCGGCGAGGTTCACGCCCTGGTGGGGGGGCGCAATTTCAGCATCCGCCCCTCCAAGGGGGAGTACTACTTACTGGACAAGAGCGAGGGGAACCGTGTGGGCCGGATCATCTTCCAGTGCCCCAGTGCGGCGGGCAAGGGCGTGCTGGTCTCCCCTACCGTTCACGGGAATCTCCTTGCGGGCCCCACGGCGGAGCCCTCCGCACCGGACGACACGGCCAACACCGCCTCGGGGCTGGAGACTGTGCGCCGCCTGTCCGCCCGCAGTGTGCCCGGGGTCCGCTTCCGGGAGAACATACGAAACTTTGCCGGGGTCCGGGCCAACTCGGACCGGGGGGACTTCATCCTGGAGGAGAGCCCCGCCGTCCCCGGTTTCTTCAACGCGGCGGGCATCTGTTCCCCCGGCCTGAGCGCCGCCCCGGCCATGGCCCGATATCTGGCGGAGCGTATGGGGGAGAGAGGGCTGACGCTGCGGAAGAGGGAGAGCTTTATTGACAGCCGGAGGAAAACACGTTTTCGCCATTTGGATGATGAAGCCCGAAACGAGCTGATTGCCAAAGACCCCCGCTATGGCCGGGTGATCTGCCGGTGCGAGACGGTGACGGAGGGGGAAATTCTTGAGTGCCTTCGCCAGCCCATCCCGCCGGTCAGTATCAACGGTGTGAAGCGCCGGGTGGGCGCGGGCATGGGCCGGTGTCAGGGCGGCTTCTGCGGACCCAGGGTGCAGGAGATCCTGGCCCGGGAGCTGGGCCTGCGGCCCGACCAGATCCCCCTGGAGGAGCCGGGGTCCTGGATTCTCACCGGGGAGACAAAGGAGGTGTGGTCATGAGGGACTACGAGCTGATTGTCGTGGGCGGCGGTCCCGCGGGACTGGCCGCCGCGCTGGCCGCCTGGGACGGCGGCGTGCGGCGCATCCTGCTCCTGGAGCGGGACGGCGCGCTGGGGGGCATCCTCAACCAGTGCGTTCACAACGGCTTTGGCCTTCACCGGTTCAAGGAGGAGCTCACCGGCCCGGAATACGCCGGGCGGTTCATCGATCTGCTCGCGGACACCGGCGTGGAGGTGAAAACTGACGCCATGGCGCTGTCCGTTGCGCCGGACAAGACCGTGCGGTACGTAAGCCCCGACGGCGGCTGCCGGACGGTGGGGGCGGAGGCCGTGGTACTGGCCATGGGCTGCCGTGAGCGGACCCGGGGGGCCATCTCTGTGCCCGGAACCCGGTGCGCCGGCATCTTCACCGCCGGGGCCGCCCAGCGCTTCCTCAATATCGAGGGACAGATGGTGGGCCGTCGGGCGGTCATCCTGGGCAGCGGGGATATCGGGCTCATCATGGCCCGGCGGATGACCCTGGAGGGGGCGAATGTGCTGGCCTGTGTGGAGCTGATGCCCTACTCCAGCGGGCTGAACCGGAACATTGTCCAGTGTCTCCAGGACTTTGACATCCCCCTGCTCCTCTCCCACACCGTCACCAATATTGTGGGGCGGGACCGGCTGGAGCGGGTGGAGGTGTCACAGGTGGACGAAAACCGCCGCCCCATCCCCGGCACGGAGCGAACCTTCGACTGTGACACGCTGCTGCTGAGCGTGGGGCTTCTGCCGGAAAATGAGCTGACGAGGGAGTTGGGGGCGGAGATGGACCTCCGGACCAACGGCGCAGTGGTCTACGAAAACATGGAGACCTCTATTCCCGGCATATTCGCCTGCGGCAACGTGCTCCAGGTCCATGATCTGGTGGACTTTGTCAGCGGAGAGAGCGCCCGGGCCGGCGCCGCCGCCGCGGCCTATGTGCTCGGAGGGGAGAGGGGCTCCGGACGGGTGCTGACTGTGGGAAACGGCGCCGCCGTCACCTATACCGTTCCCCAGCGCATCCGTCTGGAGGCCGCCGGCGAGGGAGTGCAGGTGTTTTTCCGGGTAAATCGAGTGTTCGAGAGGTCCGCCGTCGTGGTGCGCAGCGGGGAGAAGCAGATCGCCCGCTACAAGCGGGACCACATGGCCCCTGGGGAGATGGAGCATATTTTTCTGCCGTCCAAGCTGTTGGCTCTGGCAGAGGATGGTCTCACGGTCAGCGCGGAGGAGGTGAAGGCATGAGGGAGCTGATCTGCATCGTCTGTCCCAACGGCTGCCGTCTGCGGGTAGATGAGGAAAACGGGTACAAGGTGACAGGCAGCGCCTGTCACCGGGGCGAGGAGTACGGAAGAAGCGAGCTGCTGCATCCCGTCCGGGTTCTCACCGGCACCGTGCGGCTCCATGGCGCGGCCCTGGGTCGCTGTCCGGTGAAAACGGCGAGCCCCATTCCAAAGGAGAAGCTGCTGGAGGCTGCCCGGGCCCTGTGCGGCGTGGATGCGGAGGCGCCGGTCTACAGGGGGGACGTGGTGCTGGCCGACGTGTGCGGCACGGGCGTGGACGTGGTGGCCACCCGGACGATTTTGCCATAAACCTATTCCGCCGCCCGCATAGCTTTATACTGCCGGCCCCAGGTCTCCAGGGAATCGAAGATGGGCCGCATGGACTTTCCCAGGTCGCTGAGGGCATACTCCACCCGGGGCGGGACCTCCGGGTATACGGTGCGGGTCACAAGCCCGTCGGCCTCCATGGCGCGCAGGCTGTCGGTCAGTACCTTCTGGCTGACACCCTCCAGATCCCGCTTCAGCTCGTTGAACCGCCAGGGGCGCTCCATCAGATTCCGCATGATCAGCAGCTTCCATTTGCTTCCGATCAGCTGCACAGTCGTAGCCACCGGGCAGACGGGCATCTCCTCTTTTGTCAGCATGGCGGAGCCTCCTTTACGCCGTATATGTTTATAGTACATGCAATTATACTACAGTATGGGTCTGGGGGCAAGAAGGTTATACGTAAAGTGCCGGCCGTGAAAAATTCGTGCGGCCTGTAATACAAAATTGAGCGGAGGTAAGCTCTGTGATAAAATCATGACTGCATTGCAGCTGAAGCGGACTATGGAGGAACGCACGATGAGCGATACAATGGAATTTGCCGGCAGAGAAGAATTCAGAGGGTGGCTTTTGGACAACTGTCTGTCAAGCCCCGGAGTCTGGCTTCTGTTCGGCAAGCCCGGCGGGCCGAAGACCATAAAGGCGGGAGAGGCGCTGGAAGAGGCCCTCTGTTTCGGATGGATCGACGGGCAGATGCAGCGCATCGACGGCAAAAGCTACAAGAAATACTTCTCAATGCGCAGAGAGAGGAGCAAGTGGTCGGAGAAAAATAAGGCGTTAGCCCGAAGCCTTGAGGAGCGGGGTCTCATGACCGATTTCGGCAGAGTGAAAATCGAGGAGGCAAAAAAGAACGGCCAATGGAACGCCCCAAATCCACTGGCGGTCACGGAGGAGCAGATTGCCCGCGTAACCGCGCTCCTGGCGGAACATGAGCCCGCCTGTACCAATTTTCAGGCTATGCCTCTGTCCGTAAGGAAAACCTACACGCGGGCGTATTTTGACGCGAAGACGGAGACCGGACGGGAACGCCGCCTCGCCTGGCTGGTGGACAGGCTCAATAAAAATCTGAGGCCGATGGATTGATACGCGCGCCTTACTACATCTCTCTCTGTCCCAGCACCTGCTTGACGATTTGTATAAATCCGGCGGCGTAGCGGGGAAGGGGCTCCCCCTTGGGATAGCAGGCGAAGAAATGCCGGTTGTTCTCAAAGCCCTCCAACGGGAAAAAAGCCCCGTGGCGGCGCACCATATCGTCCACGTAGATGTTTGAGCACAGCATACAGCTCCCCGTCCCGAGGGCCACCCGTTTGGCTACCTCCAGGGAGTCGGTCTCCAACAGGACCTTGGGCGACAGCCCACAGCGGCGGAAGAGCATATCCTGGACCACCCGGACGCTGTGTCCCTCCTTCAGACTGATGAAGACCTCCCCGGCGGCCTCCTCCACCCGCACCGCCGTGCCGGAGGGGAAGCGATGGCTCAAAGCGGCCCCCTCCCCCGCCAGAATGCCGATCACCTCCCGCTCAATGAGCTCATAGGCCATCTGCGGGCTGGTGGACTCGATGGCCGCCAGGGCCAGGTCCACCTCCCCCCGGCTGACCAGCTCCTCCAGTGCGGCGCTGCCCCGCTCCGTCAGAGTCAGGGACACGTGGGGATACTGCATGGCGAACCAGGGCAGGGCCAGAGGCAGCACCTGACCCGCCCGCTGGACGCTGATGCCCAGGCGCAGACGGCCGCTGTTTTCCTCTCGAATTTCCTGGAGCTGATTTTCCAGCCGCTCGTGGGCCGCCAGCATTACGCCGGCGGCCTCCACTGCTTTTTCACCGGCGAAGGTCAGGCGGAAGGGCGCGGCGCTCCGGTCGAATAGCTCCGCGCCCAGCTCCGCCTCCACCTGGCGCAGCATCTGGCTCAGGGCGGGCTGGCTGACGTACAGCTTTCGGGCTGCGGCGGTGACTCCGCCCTCTTGGGCGATGGCCCGGATATAGCGGGCTTGTTTCAGATTCATAAAATTCAGCCCCCTTTTTGCGGCAGTTCTAACAAAGAAGATCAAATATTCCTTTTCATCTATATTATATACTATTTATATTCTGCTTTCAAGCATCTGCTATATAATATATTTATTATAATTTGGAAACAAATTATCTATTTGTATTATGATTGGCTGCGTGATATGATGCCGGCATAAGGACCTCGGAACATTACAACTGGAGGAGGAAAACGGTATGGAAATTTTAAAGCCAGCCGTGGCCGGGACGCTGGAATCCAGCGACGCGCAGGTGACTGTGGAGCCCGGCGTGGGCGGCGTGGAGCTGACCCTGACCAGCAGCGTCATGAACCAATACGGGCGGCAGATCCGCGCCGCAGTGCTGGAGACCCTGGAGCGGCTGGACGTGTCCAGCGCCAGGGTGACGGTGGTGGACAAGGGCGCGCTGGACTGCACGCTCAAGGCCCGGGTGGAATGCGCGGTACTGCGCAGCTGCGGCCGGTCGGCGGAAAATGTCCCCTGGGGAGGTGCTGTCAGATGATACCTCGTCCCAGACCGGAGCGCTTCCGGCTGCGTCGGACCATGATGTTTATGAACGCCCAGAAACCGGGACTTATCAAGGACGCGTACATATACGGCTGCGACAGCATCATGCTGGACCTGGAGGACGCGGTGGCCGAAAACCAGAAGGACGCGGCCCGATTCTCTCTGTACCACGCACTGAAGTCCATCGACTACGGCGACACGGAGGTGATCGTCCGCATTAACGGCCTGGATACGCCCCACTGGAGGGAGGATGTGCGGGTCTGCGTGGCGGGGGGCGCGGATGGCATCCGCATTGCCAAGTGTGAGTGTGCTCAGGATGTGAAAACCGTGGAGAGGGCTGTGGAGGAGGCGGAGGAGGAGTTCGGCGCGGAAAAGGGCCGGACTCTGCTGATGGCGGCCCTGGAGAGCCCGCGCGGTATTTTGAACGCCTACGAGATTTGCAGCGCGTCGGAGCGGCTGTTCGGTGTGGCCATCTCCGGCGGCGACTTCCGCAAGTGTATGCAGACGAAGTTCCAGCCGGACGGCGTGGATATGCTGGCTGCCCGGGGACAGATGCTGCTGGCTGCCCGGGCTGCCGGAGTGCAGTGCTTTGACACAGTGTTCACCGACTTGGACGACCAAGCGGGTTTCGAGGCCGAGGTGCGGCAGAACAAGGCCATGGGCTTTGACGGCAAGAGCCTTATTAACCCCAAGCAGATCCGCCTTGTCCATCAGATCTTTGCCCCCACGGAGCGGGAGGTCCTCCAGGCTGAGAAGATCGTCCGGGCCTATCGGGAGCAGTCCAAGGCGGGGGTGGGGGTATTCACCGTGGATGGGAAGATGATCGATATCGCCTTTATCCCCGGCGCGGAGCGGACGCTGAAGCTGGCAAGGGCCTGCGGCATGTATGAGGGGGATCTGGTATGATAAATTATGTTGGAAGAGATATCCCTGACTTCCTGCTGGACGGTGGCCGGGAGGTCTATCAGGGCAAAAACTACATGGACGGCAGGTATGTCCAGAAGGCTTCCCCCCGCACCCGGCGGTACGAGGCCCCACGGGAGAGCAAGATCGTGAGCTCCCTCGCCCAGGCCCTCCGGGACTGCGGCGCTCGGGACGGCATGACCTTCTCCTTCCACCACCATCTGCGGGACGGGGACTTCGTGGTGAACATGGTCATGCGGGCCGCCATTGAGGAGCTGGGTCTCACCGATCTAACCATCGCCGCCACCAGCCTGGGCGGAGCCCACGACCCCATTGCCGCTTACATTGAGCAGGGCAGGGTGACGGGCATCCAGACCAGCGGCATACGGGGCCGCATGGGAGAGGTGGTGTCCGCCGGAAAGTTGAAGACCCCCGCCGTCATCCGCAGCCACGGCGGCCGACCCCGGGCTATCGAGGCCGGTGAGGTCCACATCGATATCGCCTTCATTGCCGCGCCCACAAGCGATTGTGTGGGCAACTGCCGGGGCGTGGGCGGCAAGAGCGACTGCGGCAGCATGGGCTACGCCATGAGCGACGCACGGTATGCCGACCATGTGGTGGTGGTCACCGACTGCCTGGTGGACTTCCCCAATATGCCTGCCAGTGTGGAGGCTGTGGATGTGGACGCGGTGGTGGTGGTGGCTTCCATCGGCGACCCCGGGAAGATCGCCTCCGCCGCCGCCCGTATCTCTCAGAATCCCAGGGATCTGATGATGGCGGAGAACGTGGCGAAGATCATCGCCTCCACCCCCTATTTCAAGGAGGGCTTCTCCTTTCAGACCGGCGTGGGAGGTCCCTCTCTGGCGGCCAACCTGTTCCTGGAGGCATACATGGACCAGCGGGGCATCAAGATGGGCTGGGCCATTGGAGGCATCTGCGGTCCCATGGTGGAGCTGCTGAAGAAGGGCAAGGTGGGCAAGGTGATTGACGTGCAGGACTTCGACCTGGACGCGGTCAACTCCATTCACCGCACCCCCGGCCACTATGAGATGAGCGCCAGCCAGTACGCCAACCCCGCCAACAAGGGAGCTTTTGTGGGTAAGCTGGATTTCGTTGTCCTGGCGGCCCTGGAGATTGACACCGGGTTTAACGTCAACGTCCTCACGGGCTCTGACGGCGTACTGCGGGGTGCGCCCGGCGGCCACCCAGACACAGCGGCGGGCAGCAAGTGCTGCATCATCGTCACACCCCTGACCCGAGGCCGCATGGCCACAGTGTGCGAGCACGTGGTCACCGTCACCACCCCCGGCGACTGCGTGGACGTGCTGGTCACGGACTACGGCATCGCCGTGAACCCCCTGCGGCCGGACCTCATTGCGTGCCTGGACAGGGCGGGAATCCCTCACGTGACCATCGAGGCGCTGAAGGAGAAGGCCTACTCCCTGGTGGGCCGGCCCGACCCGCTGGAGTGGGAGGAGAAGGTGGTGGCCGTGCTGGAGGCACGGGACGGCACCATTCTGGATGTGGTCAGAAAAATCAAGCCCTACTCTCCGGACGAGAGATAAAATATGTAATAAAGAAAGAGGTTAAACCCCATGAGCGAAGTCATCGTCGGCATACTTGGCTTCCTGTGCATTATCGCCATTGTAGTGACCCTGTTCAAGAGCAAGACACTCCCCAGTATCGCCTTTGTGGTGTTTCCCTTCCTTCTGGCGCTGATTTTGGTCATCGGCGGCTACTACAGCATGGGCAATGTGGGTGCGCTGATCAAATCCGGCTTTGGCAGCACCGCGCCCACCGCCGCCCTGTTCGTGTTCTCGGTGCTGTTTTTCGGCATCATGACCGACGCGGGCATGTTTGACGTAATTATCAGCCGGCTCATGAAGCTGGTGGGAAGCAGCGTTATCGGCGTGACGGTCATGACCACCGTCATCGCCCTCATTGGACACCTGGACGGCGGCGGCGCGTCCACCTTCTGCATTGTGGTTCCCGCCATGCTGCCGGTATACAAGAAGATGCACATGCGCTCCACCACACTGCTGCGAGTCAGCGTACTGGCCATGGGCGTGCTGAATCTGATGCCTTGGTCCGGGCCCACCGCCCGCGCCGCCACGGTGCTGGGCATCGAGGCCGGAGAGCTGTGGGGTACATTGCTGCCCATCCAGGCCTTTGGCATTGTGCTGTGTCTGGCCCATGCCGTGCTGGCGGGCTGGCAGGAGCAGAAGCGGGGCGCCGGCCTGAACGGCAAGCTGGCGCAGCTGGAGGGCGGCGCAATTCTGGACGACGCGGCCCAGGCGGTCCACAATGAGCTGGCCCGGCCCAGGCTGTTCGTCTTCAACGTACTGCTGACTGTGGCCGTGATCGCTCTGTTGATCTGGGACGAATTCCCCAGCTATGTGCCCTTTATGCTGGGGGTGGCCGCCGCTGTTTTGGTCAACTATGGCTTTGATTCCAAGATGCACAAGAAGATCATCAATCTCCATGCTGGCCCTGCCCTGATGATGTGCTCGACCCTGATGGGCGCGGCGGTGCTCATGGGCGTACTGGTCAAGAGCGTAACCGTGAACGACGTGGAGGTCGCCAGTGTGGTCACCTGCATGTCCAACCTCATCAAGATGATCCTGCCCGACTTCCTGGGCCGCCACCTGCCGCTGGTCATCGGCGTTCTGTCCGTTCCTCTGGCGCTGGCCTTCGACACAGACAGCTATTTTTACGGGATGCTCCCCGTGATGATCGGCATCGGCGAGGGCTTCGGTATTGCGGCGCTGCCCATCGCGGTGGCTATGGTGGTTTGCCGCAACTGCGCCACCTTCATCAGCCCCATGGTGCCCGCCACACTGCTGGGCGTGGGCTTGGCGGACGTGGACATCAAGGACCATATCAAGAACAGTTTCCTCTATGTCTGGGGATTCTCCATCCTCTGCATGATCTTTGCCGTTATTCTGGGCATTATGCCGCTATAAAAAGCACATAAACACCAGGCCCCGGAGCAAAGCTCCGGGGCCCAGCGTTAAAAGGAGTGCAAAACGCAATGTAATGAAAGAAACGGTTGTTACAGCAGGCTCTTCTCGTCGGCCTTGCTGAACAGATGCATCACGTTGCCGCCGAAGGTGATGTTGATCTTGGCGCCATAGCCCAGGTTCTTCTGCTCGCCGGTCAGGTCGATGGTGGGCAGAATGATGATGGCGTCCTTGCCGGCGACGTTGACATGCATGTGGATGGTGGCGCCCATCAGCTCGGTGACATCCACGGTGGCGGACAGAGCGTGGGGAGCGTTGGCATCGCACATAGTGATGTGGTCGGGACGAATGCCCAGGGTGATGTCCTGGGGAGCGGTGTTCTTGCTCTTCAGGGTGGCCTGCTTGTCCTCGGGCAGCTCCATGCGGGCGCCGGCCACGGTGACATAATAGCCGTTGCCGTCCTTCTCCAGCTTGGCGTCGAAGAAGTTCATCTGGGGTGTGCCGATGAAGCCGGCGACGAACAGGTTGGCGGGATGATCGAACACCTGCTGAGGTGTGCCAATCTGCTGGATGAAGCCGTCGCGCATGATGACGATACGGTCGCCCAGGGTCATGGCCTCGGTCTGGTCGTGGGTAACGTAGATGAAAGTGGTGTTGATCTTCTGGCGCAGCTTGATGATCTCGGCGCGCATCTGGTTACGCAGCTTGGCGTCCAGGTTGGACAGAGGCTCGTCCATCAGGAACACCTTGGGCTCGCGGACGATGGCGCGGCCGATGGCAACACGCTGGCGCTGGCCGCCGGACAGGGCCTTGGGCTTACGATCGAGGTACTGGGTGATGTCCAGGATTTCGGCAGCTTCCTTCACCTTGCGGTCAATCTCATCCTTGGGGACCTTCTTGAGCTTCAGGGAGAAAGCCATGTTCTCGTAGACCGTCATGTGGGGATACAGAGCGTAGGACTGGAAGACCATGGCGATATCGCGGTCCTTGGGGGCCACGTCGTTCATGACCTTGCCGTCGATAAGGAGCTGGCCCTCGCTGATCTCCTCCAGGCCGGCCACCATGCGCAGGGTGGTGGACTTGCCGCAGCCGGAGGGGCCAACCAGAACGATGAACTCCTGATCGGCGATGTCCAGATTGAACTGCTGGACGGCGACGACGCCGCGCTCGGTGATCTGAAGATTGGTCTTCTTCTCGGGAGCGTCGCCCTTCTTCTTCTTTTTCTTCTTCTCGTCGCCGCTGTGGGGGTAGATCTTCATGACGTTCTTCAGGGATACAGTTGCCATCTTCCAGGCGTTAGCGAAAATGCCTCCGCAAGTTCCGCCTCAGTCCGCCGGACAAGCCGCCGGACCATTACGGCATGTCTCCACAATGCCGCACCGCACGCCTACGCGGTATACATCCTTTCTTGTCAGTCTGCCGGACCATTTTGTGGAGTGGAGCGGCAGCTCATGATTTGATGCCCACGCGTCCAAGCGCAGGTTAATTATAGAATAAAGGGTCGGAGGAGGAAAGTCAAGGCGTTGAAAAATTTTCGGCGTTTTATCAAAAGAAAGCCGTCATTTTTGTGCACTCTGATGCTGCTCACGCCCTATGCGCCGTCTTTCGCTGCTTCCGTTTGCCGGGCTATTGACATTTTCTCCCCAGACGGTATAATATTGAGCATAAGAACTGTGTTCACCGCCGCTGAACGCCGTCTGACCGGTCTTTTTCTTGTCCATCCAGCGCCCCGGCTTATGAATGCAGGTTCTAAATGGCAAAAGGAGGCTCTCCACAATGACGTATACTATGAAGGTCGCCGGACTGGAGCGGGAACTCCCGCTCTGTAAGGTCAGCGACGAGCTCTATATCGGCGCGTTCGTCATGTTCGGCGACGCCGAGCTGACAGTGGCCTGCGCCAAAGCGCTGCTGGACGCAGTTCCGACGGACAGCTATGACTATATGCTTACCGCCGAGGCGAAGTCCATCCCCCTCATCCATGAGATGGCCCGCCAGTCCGGTGCAAAGAAGTATTTCATTGCCCGCAAGGGCTCCAAGGTCTATATGCCCGACCCCATCCACGTCTCCGTCCGCTCCATCACCACTCTGCGCCAGCAGGACCTCTTCCTGGGCTCCGACGACTGCGCCCTGATCAGGGACAAGCGCATCCTCATTGTGGACGACGTGATCTCCACCGGAGAGAGCCTCCATGCTCTGGAGGAGCTGGTCAGAACCGCCGGCGGCACGGTCGCCGGCCGGGCTGCTGTGCTGGCCGAGGGCGACGCGCTGCCCCGGAAGGACATCACCTATCTGGCTCCTCTGCCTGTGTTCAATCCGGACGGTACGGTGAAAGATTGATTGACTCCGCGTTACGCCGCCCCGGCTTTATGCCGGGGCGGCGTGTTTGCGTTTTTTCGGACAGCGGCGGCTTGACAAATGTGGACGGCTGTATTATAATTCATATTATATAACGCGCGTTATATAATATGAGAAAGGATGCTAGCAAATGCCAAAGGCCAGGATTGCGAGAGAAATGATTGTGGACGCCGCCTTCACCATCGCCCGGACGGCGGGGGCGGAACAAATCAACGCTCGGACCGTCGCAGAACAGCTGGGGTGCTCCACCCAGCCTGTTATGTATCATTTCGCAACCATTGAGGAATTGAAGCGGGCCGTGTACGCGAAAACGGACTGGTTTCACACGGAATATCTGATGAACCTGGGGGAGCCGGGGGAGGGGGTGATGCTGGGAATCGGGCTGAATTACATTCGATTCGCTATAAGGGAGCCCCATCTGTTCCGCTTTCTGTTCCAGTCGGGCTTTGCCGTGGAGAACAGCCTGTTGGAGATGGTGGACTCCGAGGAGCTGACGCCGGTCCTGTCCGCCATGCAGGGGGCCATGGGGATGACCATGGAGCAGACAAAGGAGATCTTTCTGACTATTGCCCTGTTCGCCCACGGCTACGCCAGCATCATCGCCAACAATTCTCTGGATTACGATGAGGCTCTTGTGGCGTCCCATCTGGAGCGGGCGTACCGCGGCGCAGTGCTGGCGGTGCAGGAGGAGGAAAAAGCATGAGGAAATTGTACCAAAAGAGCGAACTGACCTTCGCGCTTGTCTGGATCGCGCTGTACTGCGTTTTGCAGTCTGCGGCATATTCACTTAACCAACTTATCGGGATTGAGAACGCGGCCAACGCCGCCGTCAATATCACCCTATCTGTCGTGTTGCTCTGGTGGATACGGCGAAACGGACTGATGGAGCGGTACGGCCTGTGCGGAACGGCAGTCCCGGCGCGTAAATTTCTCTGGTATCTTCCGCTTGTCCTGCTGGCTTCCCACAATCTCTGGAACGGGACTGCGGTCAACTTCCCGGCGGTGGATACGGTTTGCTACGTAAGCCACATGCTCTGCGTCGGCATTGTGGAGGAAATCCTGTTTCGCGGCTTCCTTTTCAAGGCCATTGAAAAAGACGGCGTAAAGCAGGCAGTTATTATTTCCAGCGTTACCTTCGGCCTGGGCCACATGCTGAATCTAATCAACGGCAGAGGCATGGCGCTGGTGGAGAATATATGCCAGGTATTCGGAGCTATTGCTATCGGTTTCCTGTTTGTGCTTATCTTCTGCCGGAGCGGAAGCTTGCTGCCCTGCATCGCCACCCATTCGGCCATCGACGTAGCCAGCGCCTTTGGCAGCGAGGAGGGTATAACGGACGTCCGGAGGGTGCTGTTCAGCCTGTCCCTGCTGGTGATCGTTGTGGCCTACACTTTGATTCTCACTAAAACGCTGCCCAAAAAGGAAGACGCAGCGAAAAGATAGCGAGCAGAGACGGCGCAGCCTGCAAAGGGCTGCGCCGTCATTTGGTGCATCAAATCAAAAGCATACAGTCCATCCCCGGCACGCGGACCGCCACCTGGTCCCCCACCGACACGAACTGCTGTCCAGAGATTATATCGATAGCGAGGTGTGACGGCCAGGGGACGGATACCTCCGCCGACTCCTGCCCCACGTTGAGGACGGCCGCTGTGGTCTCCGCTCCCGCCGTCCGGGAAAAGGCCAGTACATGCCCATCCGCCCGCAGCCAGCGGAGCTCTCCGCTCTGCATGGAGCCCCGCTCCCGCCGCAGCTTCCCCAGCAGAGCGAAATGCTGCTGAATCGCCTGATCCTCCCGGCCCCAGGGGAAAGTCCCCCGATTGAAGGGGTCCTCGAAGCCCTCCATCCCTGCCTCGTCCCCGTAGTAGACCGTGGGCGACCCGGGGAAGTTGAACAGCAGTACTGCCGCTGCCCGCAGCAGCTTCATGCCCCGCTCCCGCTCCAGGTCCGTCATGCGGTAGGCCGCCCGTGCGGAGCGGTCCGCCGGGGGATCGCCAGATCCAAAGCCCAGCATGGTCAGAATCCGGGGCGTATCGTGGGTGCCCAGCATGTTCATGGCGCTGTAGAAGGCCGGACGGGGATAGTTCTCCCGTATTGTCTCCATGGTTTCCACAAAGTCCTCCGCCGGCCCGCCCCGGAGGTACGCCAGGGCCGCCGTGCGGAAGGGGTAGTTCATCAATCCGTGGGTCTCCCGGCCCAGCAGATACTTCCGGCGCTGATCGTAGGCGATCTTGTTGCTGCCGTCCTCCCAGACCTCCCCCAGCAGGAAGCTGTCCGGGTCCTCCTCCATCATTACAGTCCGGATTTTTGCGATGAACTCGTCCGGCAGCTCGTCGGCCACATCCAGCCGCCACGCATCCGCCCCCGCCCGCAGCCACCGGCGGATGATGGAGTTCTTCCCCTCGATGATGTAGTCCACATAGGACGGGTGGGTCTCGTTGACGGCGGGCAGAGTTTTGATTCCCCACCAGGCGTCATACCGTTCCGGCCAGTGGAGGAAGGCGTACCAGGGGTAGTAGGGGCTTTCCCGGCTCTGGGCGGCCCCCAGGGAGGGGTACTGGCCCAGGGCGTTGAAGTAGCGGCTGTTGCTGCCGGTGTGGTTGAACACGCCGTCCAGCATCACCCGTATGCCCAGGGCGTGGGCCTTCTCGCACAGACGGCGGAAGTCCGCCTCGCTGCCCAGCATGGGGTCGATCGTCTCATAATCCCCGGTGTTGTAGCGGTGATTGCTGTCGGCCTCGAAGAGGGGACAGAAATAGATTGTACTCACACCCAGAGACCGTAAGTAGGGCAGCTTTTCCTCCACGCCCGCCAGGTTTCCGCCGAAAAAGTCCCGGTTGCGGATTTCTCCCCGCTCGTCGGGGAGGTAATCCATGGCCTCGTCCCAGCCCTGGTGGACGGTCCGGTCCCCGGTCATGCCGGTGGGGTCGGGCACGGCGGTGCGGTGGAAGCGGTCGGGGAAAATCTGATAAGTCATCCCCCGGCCAAACCAGTCCGGCGTGGAGAGAGAGGCGTCGTACACGGTCTGCTGCCAGGGGACCGGCTCCCTGTCTTCACAGAGGCCGTCCTTCCCCAGCCATAGCTCGCCGCCGTTTCCTCGACGCAGACGGAAGCTGTACCAGATCAGCTCCGGTTGCTCGGGCGCGTCGTAGGTGCAGGAGAACAGCACCCGGTCTCCGTCCTCCCCGGCGGGAGGCATGGGAACCTCCCAGCAGGTCTCGGTGAACTCCTCATACAGCAGCAGTGTGCAGGCAGAGAAGCCCTCCGCCCGCCGGGGGCGGAGGGTGATGGTGATCTTGGCGCCGCAGGGGACCGCACCATAGGGGATTTTGCACAGGCTGTCCCGGGGATCAAAGATGTTTGTCGTCATACGTCCGATTTCCTTGCTGTCAGATTTTATGAACCAGCGCCCCGCCAATTCAGGGCAGCAGCGCGCCCTCCGGCGCGATGATCGTACCAATGTCGCTGGGAGCAAAATAGCTGTTGAGAATCTCCACCGCTGTGGCTGCCAGAGCGGAGCCGCTGCGCCCCTGCTCGATAACCACCGCCACGGCGATCTCCGGCTCGTCAAAGGGGGCAAAGCAGACAAACACGCCGTTGGCGTTCTGCTCACCCACCTGGGCGCTGCCGGTCTTGGCCCCGGCGGTGACGGTGCAGCCCGCGAAGTCCTTGGCAATGGTGCCCTTGGTGACCAGGTCGCCCATGCCCTTCTTCACCGCCGCCAGGGTCTCCTCGCTCATGGCGGTCTCCGAGAGGACCTGGGGCTGGTGCTCATAGATGACGCCGCTGCCGTCATAGGCGGTGATGTTCTTCAGCAGGTGGGCGTCCAGCCGCTCGCCGCCCCGGACCAGGGTGGCGATATAGTTGGCCAGCTGGAGGGGGGTATACTCCTGGCTGGCCTGGCCGAAACCGGCCCAGGGGGCCTGGTCCTCACCGAGGGCGTTCTCGTGGCGCAGACCGGTGCGCTCGCCCAGCTCGATACCTGTGTGCTCCCCCAGACCGAAGGCGGCGGCAAACTCGTTGAGCCGGTCCATGCCCAGCTGATAGCCCATCTCGGCGAAGAAGTAGTTGCAGGAGACGGTGATGGCGTCGCTGACATTGATGCGCCCGTGGCGTCCCCCGGAGCTGCGGTGGAGCCAGCAGCGGGCGTAGCTGTTGGGGTCCCCCGGGTAGCGCCAAATGCCGGTTGCGTTGATGCGCTGTTTTGTGGTGATGATCCCGCTCTCCAGAGCTGCCACGGCGGTGAGCGGCTTAAAGGTGGAACCGGGGGCGTAGGCGCTGCTGACGGCCCGGTTGGTGTAGGGGGACGCGGGGTTCTGCGACAGAGTCTCCCAGTCCTCAGCGTAGGTCCGCTGGCTGTAGGTGGGGTAGGTGGCGGAGGCCAGGATCTCGCTGTCCTTCACGCCTACCACCACCGCCGCGCCGCCCACGCGCTCCATCAAAGCCGCCTCGTCCTCGTCCTCAGCCTCGCTCTTGGCCTGTTCCACGCCTCGGGCCAGGGCGGCCTCCACCTGGGCCTGGAAATCGATGTCAATGGTCAGGGCCACGGCGCCGCCGGGCTGGGGCTGGATGGAGTAGAGCTCGCTGGTGATCTTGCCATCCTGATTGGTGGTGATCATCCGGGTGCCGTCCCGGCCTCTGAGATAGGATTCGAAGGCCAGCTCCACGCCGTTTTTGCCAACCTGGTCGTCCCAGGCGTAGTAGTGTTCGCCGGAGGGGTCCTCTCCGGCCTCCTTGGCCGCGTTATAGGCGGCGTTGAGTCCGTCCCGCTCCTCCCGGCTGTCGATGGCCCCTACCCGGCCCAGGATATGGGCCGCGCAGTCGGTGTGGTACTGCCGGACGGATTTACTGTCTACCACGGTTCCCGTAAAGCCGCCGTCGTTGAGCAGGGAGATCAGCTCCACGCTCACCCCCTCGGCCAGGACGTAGGGCACCGTGGCGGCGTTTTTCTCCAGGGTGCGCAGGCGCAGCTCATAGAGGACCCCCAGCACCAGCCGGGCTTCCCGGTCAGTAAAGGAGTCGGGAATGCCGAAGTCTTTCCGCATCAGTTTGATGAGCTGCTCCGCCGAGAGGGCGGAGGAGGTCTTCAGCTGGAACTCGCTGCGCAGATCCTCGCTCATCAGGGGCAGGCTGGTGGAGGCGGTGATCTCCGTGGCGGACCACTGGCGGTCCGTCAGATAGCTCCCGAACAGGGAGCGCTGTGCGCCGGATACATCGGCGAAGGTGTAAGCAAATGGGGGCGCCTCGGTGACAGGCAGGCCGTCGCCCCACGTGATGCCCTGGGTCTGGCACAGGCGAAGCAGACGCAGCAGGGCGTTGGCCGCGCTCTCGGAGTGGACGGTGTTTCCCTCGCCGGGAGTGAGGCCCTCCTCGTCCCGCACCTGCTCGGGGTCAAAGGTAATGGTGTAGATCTCCCGGTTGGACACCAGCACCTTCCCGTTGCGGTCGGTAATGATTCCCCGGGAGCTCTCCACGGTCTTGCTGGTGGTCACCTGGGTGGTGGACTGGGAGAGGAAGGTCTTGCCGTTGAGGATCTGCGTGTCGTAGAGGACGCCCACGAAGAGCAGGAGACAGACAGTGTATATACCCAGGAGCAGGTTGGAGCGCCTGAAAAAATGCTTTGCGTTTTCCACTGAGGAATTCCTTTCCGCGCCGCCGCACTCTGAGGCGGCGGCAGCCAAGTGTGTGGGCCCAAGCCCGTCAGTAGTCCGCCGCGCACCGCCGGGCGATGGCACGGTACAGCGGCAGCGCCAGCAGCAGTGCGGGCAGGGTCAGCAGCCCCTCCCCCGCCGCGATCCGGGCCATCAGGCCAAGATACCGGCCTCCGGCGAGAATCTGGACCAGCATCCTTCCCGCCGCCGTCACCAGCAGCGCCAGGGAGGACACCACCAGTCCGCATAAAAATCCCCGGGACAGCAGCCGCTCCGCGGCGGGGGGGGGCGCCGCCATGGCGGCCGCCGCCGGGAAGACGATGGTGAAAAATCCCCTGAATGGCGCGGGCAGCAGCAGGTCGCAGCACAGCCCGAAGAGGAGCGCGAAGACCGCCCCCCGGCGGGAGCCCTCAAACATCGCCACCAGCGCGGGCAGCAGGGGATAGAGAAACGGCGTCAGTCCCAAAACGCGGATATGGCAGAGAACAAGGGACTGAAGAGCGCACAGTCCCAGTGTGGCCAGCGCGTAAACCGCCCACTTGAATACCACATAGCTCTTTGGCAGCATGGTCCGGCCCTCCTCAATCCACGATGTCGAAACCGGTGACCACGAAGACCTGGATCAGGCCCTCCAGCTCCGCCTCCGGCCGCAGCACCGCGTACTGGGACAGCCCATTGTCGCTGGCCCGAATCTCCTCCACATAGCCGATTACCAGCTGGGAGGGGTAGTAGCCGCCCAGGCCGGAGGTGAGAATGAGGTCGCCGGCCACCACGTCCGGGTCCGCGCCCAGATAGCCCAGGCGCAGCCGCCCCTCGCCCATCAGGGCGAAATCCCCCTGAGCCAGCACGCTGCCCCCGCTGCGGAAGACCATGGCCCCGATGGAGGTCTCGCTGTCCAGAATGGTGCGCACCGTGGACCAGTTCAGCCCTGCCTCCGTCACCACGCCAAGCAGGTAACCCTCCTCCGTCACCACGCAGTCGCCCACAACCACGTCGTGGGCGGTGCCCTTGTTGATGGTCAGCAGGCTATACCAGTTGGAGGCGTCCTGGACCAGGACCCGGGCGGACTCCAGGTGGAGGTCCCGCCGCTGCTCCCGCAGCTCGGCCACCTCCCGCAGACGGACGTTTTCCTCCCGGTCGGCCTGGGCCTGCCGGACGGTCTCCTCCATCTTCGCAATCTGCCGCTTCAGCTGGCGGTTCTCCTCCTCCAGCGCGTCGAAGCCCGCGAAGTAGTCCGTCCAGCGCTGCACGCTCTCCGACAAATTAGCGGAGGCGGAGCGGAAAGGGGCGGTGATGATCCCCGCCAGATTGGGCAGCGCGGCGGAGGTTGTGGAAAAGTAGGTCATGATGCTCAGCAGCACGGCGATGGCTGCCGCCAGCGACAGAAGCATAATGATAAAATGATTGGATGGACGCTTCAAAGGAGTTCCTCCTCGGAAAACAGATTCACGCCGAGCTCCGCCAGCATCCCGCCCAGCAGGAACAGCGGCAGACCCATCACGTTGAAATAGTCCCCCTCGATGCGGGAGACGAACAAAGCCGCCTTGCCTTGGGCTCCATAGGCCCCGGCTTTGTCCATGGGCTCGCCGGTGCGGATATAGCCCCAGATCTCATCCTGGGTCAGCGAACGGAAGGTGACGGCGGTGACCTCGCTCCGGGTTTCCAGCCGCTCCCCCTGCGCCACGGTCACGCCGGTGCGGACCTGGTGGGTCCTCCCCGATAGGGCGGAGAGCATGGTGTAGGCGTCCACCTGGTCCCGGGGCTTGCCCAGGCGGAGGCCGCCCAGAAAGACCATGGTGTCGGCGGCAATAATGATCGCTCGATGGTCGTTTACCAGATTGCGGGCGGACTCGGCCTTTCTCCGGCAGATGGAGGCGACGATCTCCTCTGGCGGGAGGGCGGGGTCGTAGGATTCATCCGCCTGGGGGACCAGGACCTCAAAATCCCGTATGCCGACCTGTGCCAGGAGCTGCCGCCGTCTGGGGGACTGGGAGGCCAGTATGATGCGCGGCACAGCGTTTCCTCCTCTCCCGGTCATCTGCCGGTGGAGCCGAAACGCCCCGCCCCTCTGGCTGTCTCGGCCAGCTCGGACACGAGCTCAATCTCCGGACACAATACCGGAATTACCATCAGCTGGGCGATCCGGTCGCCGGGCTCCACAGTATAGTCCTCGTCCCGGAGATTGTACAACCCTACGTGCAGGGGGCCTCTGTAGTCGCAGTCGATCACGCCGATGCCGTTGGACAGCGTGATCCCCCGCCGGATGCCCATTCCGCCCCGGACCGCCAGGATACCCACGTATCCCTCCGGAATCACTATCGCGATTCCCGTCGGGATCAGTGCCTGGCCTCCGGCGGGAACGACCGCCGCCTCGTCCAGACAGGCGTGGAGGTCGATGGCCGCCGCACCGGCGGTGGCATAGTAGGGATAGGGGATGCTGGTTCCGATCTTGTCCGACAGGGCCTGTATCTGTAATTTCATAGGGATAGTCCTTTACATATCGTAATGTTTATTTGTTATTATACAAAAACTGGAGCTCTTTTACTCCACGCCCCGGTAGAAAAGCCCTCTGGTGCAGTCCGCAGGCGCCGCAGCATTCTGCTCCAGGTAGGCGCCCAGAACGCGGACACACTCCTCCGCCGTCTCCGTGGTGAAGCGGAGCTGGGCCAGGGACAGGCCGCACCGGCGATACTCCGGCTTGTCGGCCAGAAAGAGCACCCGGCTGTTTTCGATCTCACTGCGGCAGCCATAGGCCGGGAGGATCGGGAAGCGCTCCCCCCTCCGGTCTGTCAGCTCATGTCCGCCGCGGCAGGGTCCGCAGAGGTTGCCCGACCAGCACCCCAGGGCGTTGGCGGTCAGGCAGTTCTCCGTCAGCATCAGCGGCAGACGGCCATAGACGATAGCCTCGCAGGGCAGGGCCTTCCGAAGGTCCCTGATCTGCTCATGCCGCAGCTCGAAGGACAGCACGGCGCTTTTCAGTCCCCAGTCCAGACACTGCCGGAGGGAGAGGCTGTTGAAGATGTTCAGTCCAAAGCCGCCTCGCAGGGACAGTCCCAGCCGCTCCCCCAAAGAGAGCTGTCCGATGTTCTGCACCGCCGCGGAGGTGCAGCCCATTTCCTTCGCCAGTTCCAGCAGACGCAGCAGGGCAGGCATTTCGCCGTCTTTGCTGACTCGGGGCAGGACGGCGCAGAATTCAACGCCGGTGGGAAAGCTGCCGAACTCCTCCGCCCGCTCCGCCGGAAAGTAGACCACCGCCGGAGAAAGCCCCAGAAGGGCCCCTGACAGCTGAGAGCCCCGGGACAGGAAAACGGTAAGCGCAGGTCCCTCCGCTTCACAGCTGTTTTCCGGCAGAGGCGGCGCGGCCCCCTCTCTGCGCTCCGGGGGTTCGACCCGCAGGGAGGCCAGAGCGTCCAGCGCGTCCCGCCGCAGGGCGTTGATCGCGCTGGCTGGCAGAGAGAGCCCCGGGTCCAAGGCCGCCTCCACCGTCTCCGCGCGGAATACGGTGCCGCCGGTTTTGGACAGGCGGGCCTTTACATCCACCGCCTCCAGAGGACGGGTGCGGGCGGGCTCCGGAACGGGGCCCCGGGCCGCGGCGGCGCGGCCCTCTCCGTCGGCAGCTGTCAGCCGGGCGGGCTGCCCCGCCCGAATCTCCGCCGCAAGGGACACGGCCACAGTCCGCATATCCCCCCGGTCATAGGCGGCCTTGGCCGCCCGGAAAAGGTCCGACGGGGCCGGTGCGTCCTCCGGCCGGGAGCCGAACATCTCCGGCCCGGGCTTTCCCCGCCAGTAGCCGTCGGTGAATCCCTCCCGGGAGAAGGCCAGCTCCAGCTGACGGCGTTCCTCCGCCGTGGGCCGTCGCTTCTCCCGCAGAAGGGCGGCGTAAATGCGGGTGACGACCGCCACATACTCGGGCCGTTTCATCCGCCCCTCCAGCTTCAGGATGGACACGCCCATATCCTCCAGCTCCGCCAGATGGTCTGCCAGACTGGCGTCCTTCAAGCTCAGGGGCCGGCCCATCCCTCCGCCGTCGAAGCGGTAGGGCAGACGGCAGGGCTGGGCGCAGGCGCCCCGGTTGCCGCTGCGCTGGCCGATGAGGGCGCTCATGGCGCACTGGCCGGACCAGCACATGCACAGCGCCCCGTGGGCGAAGACCTCGACGGCGATGGGGCTGTGCCGGCAGATGTGCCGTACATCGGCGGCGGAGAGCTCCCGGCCCAACACCACGCAGCGCATTCCCAGTCTCGCCGCCTCCTCCGCACCCGCCAGGGAGTGGATGGTCATTTGGGTGGAGCCGTGGAGGGGCAGGTCGGGGACAATCCGGCGGGCCAGCGCGGCCACGCCCCAGTCCTGAACAATAACCCCGTCCACGCCGCACCGGCTGGCCAGGCGCAAAAGCTCCCCCGCCTCACCCAGCTCCCGGTCGGAGAGGAGAGTGTTGACGGTGAGATACACCTTTGCTCCCCGAAGATGGCAGTAGGCGACGGCCTCGGGCAGCTGTCCGGCGGTGAAGTTCTCCGCGCTGCGGCGTGCGTTGAGCCGTCCGCAGCCCAGATACACCGCGTCCGCGCCGTTCTGCACCGCTGCGGCCATGGCTTCCCAGCGCCCGGCGGGGGAAAGAAGCTCCATCACCGCTTTTGCTGCTGGAGCTTCAGCAGCTGACGCTTGCACTCGCCCAGCTCCGCCTTGGCCTTGCTGGCGTCGTCCAGATAGCCCTTGAGCTGGCGGCGAAGATTTTCGGCGGCGGCCTGCTGCTTGAGCAGCTCGTCGGCCAGATTGGCGGCGGCCAGCACCGCTGCGTCCATGCGGCTGACCCGGCCGGCAGCCATGATGTCCGTCATCTTGTCGTCCACCAGGGTGGCGACTTTCTGCATATAGGAGGGGCTTTCCTCGCTGACCAGCGTGTACTCTGTGCCGCTGATGGTCACGGTGACCTTGTTTGCCATATTTCTGGCGCTCCCTTCTCTCTTCGTTATACCGCGGGCGCAGAGCGCCGCCTGGGTATGTGCGTACAGCCGGACCGCGGTCCGGAGCCGGAAAAATATTTTTATTCCTTTAGTATAACAGATTCCGTCGGAAAAGCAATCAGATTTTCACGTCCCGACAGGGCTTGGATGAAAAATTTTTCCCGGTTGCCCATTGACAAATCTCTGTTCGCCATGTACAATTTAACTGGCGGCATTTTCCTATCCGCCGGCAGCAGCTGTCAACAAATATGACGAAGGAGCATATATAACATGAAAATTTATGTGACCGAAGATTATCAGGCAATGAGCCGGAAAGCGGCCAACATTCTCTCCGCTCAGGTGATCCTGAAGCCCAACAGCGTGCTGGGCCTGGCCACTGGCTCCACGCCGGTGGGTATGTACAAGCAGCTGGTCATCTGGTATGAAAAGGGCGACCTGGACTTCGCTGCGGTCAAGACTGTGAACCTGGACGAGTATGTCGGTCTGGAGCCCACCCACGAGCAGAGCTACCACCACTACATGCAGGAAAACCTCTTTGACCATGTGAACATCAACCCCGCCAACACCAACGTGCCCGACGGCCTGGCCGCCGATCCGAAGGCAGAGTGCGCCTGGTACAACCAGGTCATCCGCCAGCTGGGCGGCATCGACCTGCAGGTGCTGGGCATGGGCCACAACGGGCACATCGGCTTCAACGAGCCCGGCAACGCCTTCGAGCTGGAGACCCACGTGGTGGATCTCTCCGAGCGCACCATCGAGGCCAACGCCCGCTTCTTCGCCTCCGCCGACGAGGTGCCCCGTCAGGCCATGACCATGGGCATCAAATCCATCATGATGGCCAAGAAGATCCTTCTGATGGTCAGCGGAGAGGACAAGGCCGAGGCTGTCAAGCGCGCTTTCACCGGCCCCGTCACCCCCCAGATGCCCGCCTCCATCCTCCAGCTGCACCCCTATGTCACCCTGGTGGGCGACAAGGCCGCGCTGAGCAAGCTGGTAGAGCAGTAATACTTTTTCTGGAGAGAAATTGTATCAAAAAGAGCGTTAACCTGGAGACAAAACCAATGCTATTTCGGGAAGTCTGTCCGTCCCAGCCATAAGCCGCCATAGGCGTCCCGTGGGTGACGGTATGGCTCTTCCGATTTGGAAATCGCATACGGGCGAAAAGTACATAAAAAGCCCCGGCCACTCCGGCCGGGGCTTTTTATGTGGTTCAGGCTGAGTGCTTTATAGCCAACAAACAGCGTATCTCAAGCGGCTTACCGCGCCCCTGCCTCCGACAGAGCGTCAATGGCCAGCTGCACCGCGCCCATGACGCCCTGGTTGTCGTTGAGGCTGATGGGGACGATATAGCTGTCCAGATCGTCGATGGCCTGTCCCTGGAGATAGCCGCCCAGCTGGCGGCGAACCTCCTGCCGGACCAGGGGCAGGACGTGCTCCTGGTGGGTCACGCCGCCGCCCAGGATGATGCGTCCCGGAGAGAGCACCATGATGTAGTCGCACACCGCCCGGGCGATGTAATATGCCTCCAGCTCCCAGACCTCCGGACGGTCCGACAGCTCCTGGGCCTTCTTCCCCCAGCGGCGCTCGATAGCCGGGCCGCTGGCCAGACCCTCCAGGCAGTTGCCGTGGTAGGGGCAGATTCCCTTCTCCAGGGGGTCGTCGGCGCGGCGGTCCATCAGAATGTGCCCGGCCTCCGGGTGGAGCATCCCGTGGTAGGGCTTGCCGCGGATAATTACGCCCACGCCCACGCCGGTGCCAACGGTGATATAGATGCTGTTCTCCACATGGCGTGTGCAGCCCCAGACCGCCTCGCCCAGGGCGGCGGCATTCACGTCCGTGTCAAACCCCACGGGAACGCCTAAGGCCTCCTCAAAACGCTGTACAATGGGATAATCCCGCCACGCCAGCTTCGGTGTGGCAAGAATAGAGCCGTAGGTGGGGGAGCGCCGGTCCAGATCCACCGGACCGAAGCAGCCAATGCCTACAGCAGCCAGGCCCTTTCCGCTGAAAAAGCGCAGCATCTCCGGCATGGTTTCCTCCGGGGTTTGGGTGGGGAGGCTGATGCGTTCCAATATATTTCCCTGGGCGTCGCCCACGGCGCAGACCATTTTTGTACCGCCTGCCTCCAAAGCGCCAAAAAGGGGCATAGGATCATCTCCTTTTTTGTGTGATGTCTTATTATAGTCCATCTGGAAGCGGTTTGCAATCATAAATGGTTGATTAATCTCCAGAGATATATTATAATGAGGCGCACGGGACCGGTCCGCCGGTTATTTACATTGAGGAGATAGAGCGATGAAAAAACTGACATACGCTGGCGGTGCGCTGGCTGCGGCGCTGGCGCTGCTGTTTGGTCTGACCGCCTGTGGGGGATTGGATGTGGAGATTATCAGCAGCGAGGATGGGCCCACCGTCATTGTGACCGGACGGGAAGGGGACGGGACCTCCACTGGAACCGGAGAGCAGGAGGCGGTTCCGGAAGAGGTTCTTACCCCTCTTGAAGACCCGCTTTCGGAGGAGGACCCCGGAACATCCTCCGGCGGGGAGGACCTGCCTTACGAGGATGGTCTTCCGGACATCGAGGAGGGCGGCACCTATAACAGCGCCGAGGACGTATCGCTGTATTTGTATACCTTTGGCTGTCTGCCGGAGAATTACATCACCAAGAGCGAGGCCCGGGAGCTGGGCTGGTCCGGCGGATCGGTGGAGCAGTACGCGCCCGGCTGCGCCATCGGCGGGGACAAGTTCGGCAACCGGGAGGGCGTGCTGCCCGACGGGAAGTACCATGAGTGCGACGTCGACACCATCGGCCAGAGCAGCCGGGGGGCCAAGCGGCTGGTATATTCCGATGACGGGCGGATCTACTACACGGAGGACCACTACGAGACCTTCACCCTTCTCTACGGGGAGGAATGACCATGGCGGAGATGGAAACCGTTGTTCTGGACGGGGAGCGGATGCTCAACCGCCGCGCGGCCCATGACCATCTGGCCGAGCAGCTGGGCCTGCCGGATTACTACGGACGGAATCTGGACGGGCTGTACGACCTGCTCACCGAGCGGGACGGCCCCACCCGGCTGGTGGTGCGGAACCGGAGGACTATAGAGAGCTGGCTGGGGGCCTACGGGACCGCGCTGTGCCAGACCCTGGAGGACGCGGACCGCGCCAATCCCAGGCTGGAGGTTCTGTTTCCGGAGGATTGATCGATTTTCCAAGTCTTGAAAAAGTGTGAGACACACAGAAACACAGAGGGGAGCGCGCCGGATTCCGGTGCGCTCCCCTTCCTTAAAAGTAGAAGATAGAAGAGCTCCTCAAACTGCTTGTCCAGGGCGGTCTGGGACAACTCCTTCTCCGCCCGGCTTTTGGCCGGAACGTCGTCCCTGTCCGCGGGAATTTCTCGGCGGTTTTACCGCCGCCCCGAAACGCCCCGGGAGCGCGTCACATCAGCGGGGACAGGGGGCGCAGGAGCCACCCCGTTATCCGCCGCCCCAGCCGGTCCTTCCGGCACTCCTCCGCCGTCATTCGATGACACTGGGCCAGCGTCCTCTGGAAATCCGCCTCGATATCCTCCACAACGGGGGACTGGTGGAGCAGTACCGCACACTCGAAATGCAGGTAGAGGCTGCGGTAGTCCAAATTGATGCTCCCCGTCACCGCCGTATTGCCGTCGCTGACGAAGGTCTTGGCGTGGACAAAGCCGGGGGTGTACTCATAGATTTTCACCCCTCCGGCGATCAGATCCCTGTAGTAGGAGCGGGTCAGGGCGAACACCGTCTTCTTGTCCGGCTTGCCGGGGGTGATGATCTTTACATCCACGCCCCGCTTGGCGGCAAAGGTCAGGGCGGTGGCCATCTCGTGGTCGATGATGAGGTAGGGGGTCATGATATGCACATAGTTCCGGGCCCGGTTGAGCACGTCGATATAGACCATCTCGGCAATATTCTCCCCGTTGAAGGGGCTGTCACCGTAGGGGATGACCCATCCCTCGGCCTCCACCGGCGCGGAGGCGGACAGATACCGGGTGCAGTCCTCCATCCCCCGTCCCTCGGCGTTCCACATCTGGAGGAACATCAGCGTAAAGGAGCGCACCGCCTCGCCGGTGACCCGGATGGCCACGTCCTTCCAGTGTCCGTGGAGCTCGATGCGGTTGATATACTCGTCCGACAGATTGATTCCCCCGGTAAAGGCGCAGCGCCCGTCCACCACCAAAATTTTCCGGTGGTCCCGGTTGTTGTAGTGGGTGGACACCAGCGGGCGCAGCGGGGCGTACATCCGGCACTGGACGCCCAGCTCCTCCAGCCGCCGGGGGTACTGATAGGGCAGATCGAACAGGGCGCAGGTGCCGTCATACATCACCCGGACCTCCACCCCCTGGGCGGCCTTCCGCTCCAGGACGCTGAGAATCCGTCCCCACATATAGCCCTCCCGCACGATGAAATACTCCATGAAGATAAACCGCTCCGCCCGCTCCAGCTCCGCTAGAATGACGGCGAAGGCGTCCTCCCCCAAGGGGTAAAAGTCCGCCCCGCTGTTCTGCCACACCGGAAAGGGGCCCGTCCGCTCCAGGTAGGCGGCAATGCCGCCCATGCCCGGGTCCGCCTCCTCCAGGGCGCTGCGCGCCCTGCCCCGGGCGGGGAGGAGGGCGGCGGTCTCCGTCTGGATATCCTCCAGCCGGGCGCGGACCAGGCGGTGGCCCAGCTCCGCGTCCACATAGAAGTAAAAGGGAATGGCGAACACGGGAAAGAGCATGATAAGGAGAATCCATGTGATTTTCGCGGCGGGATTGGCCGGCCGGTTGACCACCACCAGGGCCACGATCAGGCTGATAAACAGCGAGCCGCCGTACACGGCGTACTCGTTGAGCCAGTAAAAGCCGAAAAAGAGCAGGGCGAACTGGGCCGCCAGCAGCATCACCACAATAGTGGTGCGTCCGAAGATCAGACGGAACAGGCCCCGCCTGCCCTTGTTGAGCAGCAGGACCGCCTCCTCGTCCAGATGAGCTTTTTTCTCTTTAACCATAAAGCGGCCTCCTTCCCTCGCGGCACATTGATAGATATAGGTGCTACTATACCATAGCGGACTGTGAAATGCAACCGGGACCGGTCCGGCGGCCCGGAGGTTGGCGGGCGGAAAATAATTTTTCGGCGGGGCTTGACCAGAATGGTCAACGGCTGTATGGTGGGGGAGAGAGGAGGGAGACTGATGAACCCGAAATTTTTTCATCTGCCCCCGGAGCGGCAGGATCTGATCCGAAACAGCGCCATGCTGGAGTTCGGGGAAAACACCTTTAAGAAGACCTCCGCCGACTCCATCGCCAAGCGGGCGGGGGTTTCCAAGGGGCTGCTGTTCCACTACTTCAAGGACAAGCGGGAGATGTACCTGTACCTTTACCAGTACGCGCTGGACGTATGCGTGAAGCAGTATATGTCCAAGAGCTACGACTTCGGGGAGAAGGACTTCTTCCTGGCCCTGGAGATGGGGCACCGGGTGAAGATGGACCTGGTGCGGCGGCACCCGGGGCTGTTCCGGTTTGTCATGCGGACCTACTACGAGCGGGACAGCGTGCTGTCCCCGAAGCTGCGGCGGGGGCTGGACGAACTGATGGAGACCACCATCCGGGACTTCCTCTCCCGGATGGACCTCTACAAGTTCAAGGAGGGGGTGGACCCCTATCAGGTGGTCCGGCTGCTGCTTCTGGCGGCGGAGGGGATGCTGGCGGAAACCGGCGCCTGCACGGCGGAGGAGATCCAGAAGTTGTTCGAGCAGTACAAGCGACACGCGGATATGCTGCGGCAATTCCTGTACAAGGAGGAATATTTATGATTCAGATTACACATTTAACCAAGACCTACGGCAGGGCGCGGGGGGTGACGGACCTGAGCCTCCACGTTCCGCGGGGGAGCTGCTTCGGCTTCATCGGGCCCAACGGCGCGGGGAAGTCCACCACTATACGGACCCTGCTGGGGCTTATCTCTCCCACCGCCGGGGAGGCGAGGGTGATGGGGCTGGACTGCGTGCGGGACCGCGCCGCCATTCTGGCCCAGGTGGGCTACATGCCCTCGGAGGCCGTGTTCTATCCGGAGATGCGGGTGTCGGAGGTGATCCGGCTGTCGGCGGACCTGCGGAAAAGGGACTGCCGGGAGGAGGCCGCAGCCCTGTGCGAGGCCCTGGGACTGGACGGCCGGAAGCGGATACGGGAGCTGAGTTTGGGCAACCGGAAAAAGGTGTCCATCGTCTGCGCCATGCAGCACCGTCCGGCGCTGTATGTGCTGGACGAGCCCACCAGCGGGCTGGACCCGCTGGTCCAGCGGGACTTCTGGCTCCAGGTGGACCGGCGGCGGCGGGAGGGTGCGACGGTATTCCTCTCCTCCCATGTGCTCTACGAGGTCCAGCGGTACTGCGACCGGGCGGCCGTCATCCGGGAGGGACGGCTGGTGATCGAGGGGACCACTGCGGAGCTGGACATTGAGAACCGGTTTTTCGAGTATTACGAGGGAGGGAATGGAATATGACGGTCTTTCGGAAGGAGCTGCGGGCCGGGGCGGTGAGCCTGCTGGTGTGGACGGCGGTGATCGGCGGACTGATGGCGGTGTGCGTGGGGATGTATCCCTCCATATCGGACTCCATGGAGGATGTGTCCGCCCTCTTTGCCGGGATGGGGGGCTTCTCCGCCGCCTTCGGCATGGACAAGCTGGGCTTCGGCACGATCATGGGCTTTTACGGCACGGAGTGCGGCAACATTCTGGGCCTGGGCGGGGCCTTCTTCGCCGCGCTGACCGCCATGGGGACCCTGGCCGGGGAGGAGGGGGGCCATACGGCGGAATTCCTGCTGACGCACCCGGTGAGCCGTACAAGAATTGCCGGTGAGAAGCTGGCGGCCCTGGCGGCGATGATTCTGGCGATGAATCTGGCATGTCTGGCCTGTGGCGGGGGGAGCATCCTGGCCGTCGGGGAGGAGGCGGAGTGGGGAAAGCTGCTGAGCTACCATGGGACGCTGCTGCTGATGCAGCTGGAGATCGGCGGACTGTGCTTCGCGCTGTCGTCCCTGCTGCGCCGGAGCAGCTACGCGCTGGCCATGGGCGCTGCGGCGGGGCTGTACTTTATGGGGCTGCTCATCAATCTGAACGGGGAGCTGAAGCCCCTGGGATATATAACGCCCTACTACTACGCCGACGCGGCCCGGGTCTTCGCGGGGGAGACGCCGGTGGGGCCGCTTCTTGTCGGCTGTCTGCTGGGGGCGCTGGGCGCTGGGCTGGGTCTGTGGCGGTATGGACGGAAGGATGTGGCGGCATAGGGGATGCGCATGATAAAAATAGGCGTCATGGGGGCGGCGGTCCCGGCGGCCTTTGACTGTCCGGTGTGCTAAATTTTTGCCCCGTGTGCAGACAAAAAACATTGATTTTTGAACAAATTGATAAAGAGGCGGGGGGCCCGGGGCGCAATCCGGGCCCCTGTTCCTATCCATTTTTTGACGGACTTGTGCATTTCGGATATTGACATTGACCCGCTTGACCGTTAGAATATAAGAGAAAGAATACGCGAACAAACGCTGAATGCGGAGGATGAGTTATATGTACCATTGCCGTCTTCAAGTATATTTGACCGGCGGCCAGCCCGGCATGTGGGAGGCGATCCGGCAGATCCAGCCTATGGAAAATTTTACGCACGTGTTCACGTACAGCGCCCTGCCGGACGCGGCTCAGGCGGCCCAGGCGAATGTGATTCTGGCCGATCTGCGGGGACAGAGGACGGCGGACGCGGCGGCGGCGCTGGCGGAGGGCAAGCGGGAGAATGGGGAGCTGATCCTGCTGCTGGACGGGGAGCAGCTGCCGGAGCTGGACGGCGTGCTGGAGCAGGTGGACGATATTTGGACGGCGCCCCTCTCGCCGGAGGCGCTGGCCTTCCGGTTCCGCCGCCGCCAGCGGCTGTGGCAGGAGCGGGCCGGCGCGTGGCAGACCGGGCAGTATCTGGAGGCCACCATCAACAGCATCCCCAGTCTGGTCTGGTATAAGGATAAGACCGGCATCCATGAGAAGGTCAACGACAGCTTTTGCCGCACGGTCAACAAGGCGAAGGAGCAGGTCCAGGGCCGGGGACACGCCTATATCTGGGATGTGGAGCGCGACGACCCCGCCTGCATTGAATCCGAGCGGGTGGTCATGACCGAGGAGCGCACCTGCGTATCCGAGGAGACGGTTCAGACGGGGGAGGGCGTGCGTCTGCTGACCACCTATAAATCCCCTCTGTACGATTTGGACGGCTCCGTCATGGGCACTGTGGGCGTGGGTATCGACGTGACCCAGGAGCGGGCCTATGAGCAGGAGCTCATAGAGAAGAGCAAAAATCTGGAGGCCATCTTCACAACCATGGACTGCGGCGTGATGTGCCACAGCATGGACGGCACCCGGATTATCAGCATCAACCGGGCGGCCCTGTCGATCCTGGGCTATGAAACTGTGGACGAGATGATGGCCGCCGGCTTCCGCATGGTGGCGGGCTCTGTGCTGGACGAGGACCGGGATAGATTGTGCGCCTGCATCGAGGCCCTGAATAAGGAGGGCGACAGCGTCAACGTCGAGTACCGCGTGCGGCACAAAAACGGGGAGATTCTCCACGTTATGGGCAACATCAAGCTGGTGCGGGAGAACGGGGAGCTGATTTACCAGCGCTATCTCCTCGACTGCACCGCCCAGAAGCTGCGGGAGGAGCAGGAGCGCCAGGAGAAGGAGCGCCGTCACGCCGGACTGGTTCAGGCGCTGAGCATCGACTACACCCTGGTGTGCTTCTTTGACCTGAATACGGGCACGGGCTATCCGCTGCGCATGGCCGGGGAAAACAGGGAGGGCCTGACGGAGATCTTCGGCGAAGAGGTCACCCTGCGGGAGAGCATGGAGCAGTACATACAGCGCTATGTCTATCCGGAGGACGGGGAGCTGATCCGGCAGATCATCGCCCCCTCGTGGCTGGAGCGGGAGCTGGGAGAGCGCCAGTCCTGCTACGCGAACTACCGCGTGGTGGCGGACGGGCAGGTCCAGTATTTCCAGCTTAAAATTGTGTGCGCCGGGGAGTGGGACGGCGGCTACCGGGGCGTGGTGCTGGGTCTTCGCAGCGTGGACGAGGAGACCCGCAGCGAGATGAAGAAGAAGAGCCTGCTGGAGGACGCGCTGCTGCAGGCCAACCGGGCCAGCAAGGCCAAGAGCATCTTCCTGTCCAATATGTCCCACGACATCCGCACCCCCATGAACGCCATAGTGGGCTTCACCGCCCTGGCCATCACCCACATCGACCAGGTGGAGCTGGTGGAGGAGTACCTCAAGAAGATCATGACCTCCGGCAACCACCTGCTCAGCCTCATTAACGACATTCTGGATATGAGCCGCATTGAGAGCGGAAAAATGCATCTGGAGGAGTCCCCGTGCAGCCTGCCGGACATCCTGCACGGTCTGCGCAGCATTATCCAGGCGGACATCCATGCCAAGCAGCTGGAGCTGTACATCGACGCGGTGGATGTGGTGGATGAGGAGATTTTCTGTGACCGGCTGCGGCTCAATCAGCTGCTGCTGAACCTGCTGAGCAACTCGGTGAAGTACACGCCCGCAGGGGGCATCGTCAGCGTGCGAATCATTGAAACCACCGGCGCGCCGGCCGGATTTGCCAACTATGAGTTTCACATCAAGGATACCGGCATCGGCATGAGCCAGACGTTCGTCAACCACATCTTCGAGCCCTTCGAGCGGGAGCGCAACTCCACCATCAGCGGCATACAGGGCACCGGCCTGGGCATGGCCATCACCAAGAACATCGTGGATATGATGAACGGAACCATCTCCGTCCGGAGCGAGCAGGGCGTGGGCACGGAGTTCCAGGTAAACCTGACCTTCCGCCTCAACGGCGAGGAGCGTGAGCCCCAGACCATCGCGGAGCTGGCCGGCTGCCGGGCGCTGGTGGTGGACGACGACTACAACACCTGCGACAGCGTGACCTATATGCTCCAGCAGCTGGGCCTGCGGGCGGAGTGGACGCTGTCCGGCAAGGAGGCGGTGCTGCGCACCCATCAGGCCGCCACCCGCCACGACAACTACTGCGTGTACATCATCGACTGGCTTCTGCCGGATATGAACGGCGTGGAGGTGGCCCGGCGCATCCGCAAGGAGATGGGGGAGGATGTGCCCATCATCGTGCTGACCGCCTACGACTGGTCTGATATTGAGGACGAGGCCCGGGCGGCGGGGGTCACCGCTTTCTGCAGCAAACCCCTGTTTATGTCGGAGCTGCGCCGCTGCCTGCGCTCCATTGTCAACGGCGACGAGGAGAGCGAGAAGAAGGCCGCCGCCGAGCCCCGGCACCACTCGGGGCATATCCTGCTGGCGGAGGACAACGAGCTCAACCGTGAGATCGCTTCGGCCATTCTGGAGGAGGCGGGCTTCACCCTGGATATGGCGGAGGACGGCCAGGCCGCGCTGGATATGATAACCGCGGCCGAGCCCGGCCACTACCGGCTGGTGCTGATGGACATCCAGATGCCGGTGATGGACGGATATGAGGCGGCCCGGGCCATCCGGGCGCTGGAGGACCCGAAGCGGGCCAACATTCCCATCCTGGCCATGACGGCCAACGCCTTTGAGGAGGACCGGCGCGCGGCGCTGCGGAGCGGCATGAACGGCCACATCGCCAAGCCCATCGATATTGAAAAACTGTTGGAGACCATGGACGAGATCCTGAGCTGACCGGCTCTGCGGCGGCACTGCCTGCCGCCGGCGTCTGATACACGGAAGGACGGCACACACGATGTTGTGGGTGCCGTCCTTTTAAGGAGACCGGGACGGCGTGGAAATATATATGTAAAGAGAGGAGACGTTTTGTGAACCTTAAAGAACTGTTCAGCGCCCACGACATGACGGTGGGCCCGCCCTGGAAGCGCATTATGGAGTTCACCGTGCCCATGCTGATCGGGAATCTGGCCCAGCAGCTGTACAACACGGCGGATTCCATCGTCGTGGGGCACTATGTGGGGGACAACGCCCTGGCGGCGGTGGGAAGCGCCGCGCCGATCCTGAACCTGCTGCTGGCCCTCTTTGTGGGGGTCTCCACCGGGGCGGGGATCGTCATCTCCCAGAACTACGGCGCGGGGAAGCGGGACAAGCTCTCGGAGTCCATCGGCAACTGCGTCACGCTGGCGGCCATCGCGTCGCTGGTCACCATGGCCATAGGCGTGACCATCACCACGCCCATGCTGCGCCTGCTGGATACGCCGGCGTCCATCATCGCCTGGAGCGGGTCGTATCTGCACATCATTTTCTGGGGCGTGGCCGGGTGCGCGTTCTACAACATTCTTTCCGGCATCCTGCGGGGGCTGGGGGACTCTGTGTCCGCGCTGGCGTTTCTGCTGCTGTCCACGGTGCTGAACATCGGGATGGACGTCTGGTTTGTGGCGGGCTTCCGGATGGGCGTGGCGGGCGTGGCGCTGGCCACGGTGCTGGCCCAGGGGATCTCGGCGGTGATGTGCTTCTGGAAACTGCTGCGTATGCGGGATGTGTTCGACTTCACCCTGGACACCCTCCGCCTGCGGCGGGACAGCGCCCTGCGTATCGTGCGCATCGGCGTTCCCTCCGGCATCACCCAGGCCATCATGTCCGTGGCCATGCTGGTGGTCCAGTCCCTGACCAACAGCATGGGGGAGACGGTCATCGCCTGCAACGTCATCATCATGCGGGTGGACGGCTTCGCCATGATGCCCAATATGTCCTTCGGTCAGGCCATGAGCGTCTACACCGGCCAGAACGTGGGGGCGGGGAAGCTGGACCGGGTGAACCAGGGGCTGAAGCAGGGGGGCGCCATGGCGGTGGGCTTTGCCTGCACCATTACTGTGTGCCTGCTTGTGTTCGGCCGGTACATGTTCGGCCTGTTCACCGATACGGCGGAGCTCATCGATCTGGCCAACCGGATGATGCGCATTCTGGCCGCCGGATATATCACCATTGCCGTCAGCCAGGTGCTGGGCGGCATCATGCGCGGCGCGGGGGACACGGTGACGCCCATGTGGATATCCCTTTTCACCACCATTGTTCTGCGCGTGCCAACGGCCTACATTCTGGCGTACCTCACCCGCTGCGAGGAGTGGCCCAAGGGGCGGCCGGAGGCGCTGTTCATTTCGCTGCTGGTGCCCTGGGTTCTGGGCGCGGTGATCTCCGCCGTGGCCTACCGCCGGGGAAAGTGGCGGCGGATGATGGCCGAGAGCTGGCCGGCGGGGACGTAGAGAGGGGATAGGGCGGAAAATTTGTATGGAATTTCTGCCGTTTCCATGGTATACTAAGAAAAACGCCCAAAAGCTCAAAATGGGAGAGAGAAGGAGACTGCCATGGACCTGATAGAGAAGACCCTGTCCAGCGAGACGATCTTTGACGGACGCATTCTGCACGTGCGGAAGGATATGGTCCGCCTGCCTGACGGCGGAGAAGCCGTGCGGGAGGTGGTGGACCACCCCGGCGGCGTGTGCGTGCTGGCCCTGGACGGAGAGGGCCGGGCGCTGCTGGTCAGCCAGTTCCGCTATCCCTACATGGCGGTCCTGCGGGAGCTGCCTGCGGGGAAGCTGGAGTACGGAGAGGACCCCTATGCCGCCGCTGTCCGGGAGCTGGAGGAGGAGACCGGGGCCGTGGCGGGGGAGTTCCGCCCCCTGGGGGAGCTGTACCCCTCGCCGGGCTACTGCGGGGAGATCATCCGGATGTACCTGGCGCGGGAGCTGACCTTCGGGGAGAGCCGTCTGGACGCGGACGAGTTCCTCAATGTGGAGCGCATCCCCTTTCAGCAGCTGGTGGAACAGGTGCTGGAAGGGGAGATCAAGGACGCCAAGACCATCGCAGCGGTGCTGAAGGCCAGGCTGCTGCTGGGGCTGTAGGCATAGGAGCCCATATCCCCCGCCTATGGATGCAGGCTCTTATTTTCCGATAAAAAGGAGACGCTATGGGTGAGAAAAAGACCGTCCTCATCGTGGAGGACGAAAAAAGCATTGTCGATATTATCCGCTTCAACCTGGAGAAGGAGGGCTACGCCGTGCTGACCGCCTATGACGGCGAGGCGGGCCTGGCCGCCGCCCGGGAGAAGAAGCCGGACCTGATCCTGCTGGATGTGATGCTGCCGAAGATGATCGGCTTTGACGTGTGCCGGCTGCTGCGGGAGGAGGGGGACAACGTGCCGGTCCTGCTGCTCACCGCCCGGGAGGAGGAGGCCGACAAGGTGCTGGGTCTGGAGATCGGCGCGGACGACTACATCACCAAGCCCTTCTCCATGCGGGAGCTGATGGCCCGGGTGAAGGCCAACATCCGCCGCACCGTCATGCAGCAGGGGGAGGCGCCTCAGACCCAGGAGACCGCCGGCGGCCTGTCCATCAACGAGGACAGCCACCAGGTCTATAAGCGCGGCAGAGCCGTGGAGCTGACCCAGCGGGAGTATGAGCTGCTGACCTTTCTGGCCAGCCGCCCGGGGAAGGTGTACTCCCGGGTGGATCTGATGGAGCAGGTGTGGAACTACGGCTACGTGGGCGACGACGTGCGCACAGTGGACGTCACCGTGCGGCGGCTGCGGGAGAAGATCGAGGACGACCCCGCCAGCCCGGCCCTGATCCTGACCCGGCGGGGCGTAGGCTACTATTTCGCGGAGCAGTAAGCCGGGCCGCTGCCGGGCAGACTGTCGAAAAAGCCCGTCCCAGCCCGGAGGCCCGCAGGCCTCCGGGCTCTGCGTGTCCCCCAATGGCTGCGCCTTTGACGGTCTGCGCCCGGAGGCAAATGACAAATCAGGATTTGAATAGGGCGGTAAGCGGAAAGAAGTAGTGTGATGAAGTATCTGATAAAATATTTCATAGATTTTACCGGGTTGGTTTTCCTGTATGCTCTCGTCTTTTTCAGGAAGTGGAGGACCCAGGGCAGAGACAGGCTGCTTGTCAACACCCTCATGTATGCGTACCTCTCTCTGGTACTCTGCTTTACTATGATGCCGGTGGTCGTATCCATCCCATTCATACTGGATCACCCCTATAAACCCATGAATCTGGTGCCGTTTATCGATGTTTCTTTGGGGAGAGGGGACTTTTTCAGGCAGGTGCTTTTGAACGTTATCATGACCCTGCCATTCGGGTTCCTGTTTCCGCTGACCCGGGACAAAAGGACCAAATTGGGCGTGACGGTGTTTTTCTGCTTTTTGATGAGCCTGGGCATCGAACTGCTGCAGCCGTTCTTTGACCGCTCCTCGGACATCACGGATCTGATTACAAATGTGATCGGCGGAGCGCTGGGCTATGGCCTTTACACTGTTTTTAAGCCGGTCGCCTTTTGGCTCTTGGAGCGTTTAAAAACCAGATGACAGGCTGTTTTGCGGTAAATCATCGTTTATCGGGGGGATTTCATCCTTTGGGTGAAATCCCCCTTGACGAATGCTCTTTTGGTATTACGGGGAGCCTGTCCGTCGGGGCGGCCGCCAGGGGCACGTCCTCATCCGCCAGGATGACGAGGGGCGCGTCCGTGCCGCCGGATATGCGCCTCCAGAGCCCGTCCCCCTCCAGCGCGCGGCTGTCCTCGGGCGCTTCGTCCCAGCCGGCCGGTATTGTCTTACGCTCCATTGCGGCCCCTTTCTGCGAAACAGGAATAGTAGACCCTTTTGCTTTGCGTCCCATAAAACCCCCTTTGGACGGTCAGCCGTGCCGGTTAGGTCAGCTGCACCGGCACCTCCGCGTCCAGCGTCAGGCTGTCCGGGGTGACGACGCAGTCCCGGGCGAAAACGGCCACGCCCTGCTCCGCCGCCTCCCGCAGGGCCGCGCCGAAGGCGGGGTGGGTTAGCTCGTTGGGCCGGAAATGGGTGACCCCCTTCATCTGAATGACAAAAAACACGGCCCCGCGGCAGCCCTGCTCCACGGCCCGGGCCAGGCCCCGCAGATGCTTGACGCCCCGCTCTGTGGGCGCGTCGGGGAAGCGCGCCTCGCCGTTTTCCTCCAGCGTGACCCCCTTGACCTCCACAAAATACCGCCCCAGCCGGTCCTCCAGCAGGAAGTCGAAACGGGAGTCCTCCCAGGTGAACTCGGGCCGCAGGGCCTCCAGCCCCGGCAAAA
Organism: uncultured Oscillospiraceae bacterium; assembly: GCA_910584045.1. Taxonomy (GTDB): domain Bacteria; phylum Bacillota; class Clostridia; order Oscillospirales; family Oscillospiraceae; genus Pelethomonas. Next base: position 45,797 of record CAJTYO010000018.1, read on the forward strand.
ATCCACCCGCCGCCGCCCACTCGCCGAAAACCCGGTTGGGGGCCTGGGCGTCCATGTTGATCAGCTGGCCGTTTTTCTCCACGGCGATCAGGTCGTAGCGCGTCTTCCGCGCCGGATTTTCTGCCGCTGCCAGATAGACCGCCGCCCCCGGCAGCAGGAGCTCCCGGCAGCGGCCCGTGTTCTTCACATGGCAGACCTCCGTCCGGCCGTCGAGCTCCACATGGGCGATGAATCGGTTGGGACGGGCCAGAAACCGTCCCCTTTTCACGGACGCATAGCGCATGGCGGACACCTCGTTTCCAATAAGCGTCAATAGCAGGTTTGGTCCAGTATAGCACAGCAAAGGGGAAAAGAAAAGGGTGAAACGTCCCCGAAAACTTGTCGGAAATATGCGCGGAAAACTATTGAAATTTTCTGGGAGATTTGCTATACTGAAGATAATTTCGCGCGCGTGAAAATTGTTATGATTTTCACGATAAGGGGCGCGGTCCGATTTTGTGCGGGCTGTGCACATTGTTAAGAGAAGGAGGAAGCACCGAAATGCCTGAAATGTCCATTCCGTTCGTCATTCTGATGGGTATTGGGACCGTCTTCTTCGGCCTGATCTGCATCATCCTGCTCAGCATGGCTATGAGCGCGATCTGCAGATCGATGGGAGACAAGACGCCCGCCCCGGCTCCGGCCCCGGCGGCGCCCGCCGCTCCCGCCGCAGGAGCCGACGCAATCCCCAACCGCCAGGCGATGATCGCGGCAATCGCCGTGGCTATCGCGGAGGAGCTGGGGACCGATCCCGCCGGCATCCGCATTCTGTCCGTTAAAAAACTTTAATTAGGAGAAGAGAGGAAAAAAACTATGAAAAAGTATAAGGTGAACGTCAACGGCACCGTCTACGAGGTGGCCATCGAGACCATGGACGGAGCGGCCCCTGTGGCCGCCGCTCCCGCCGCGGCAGCCCCCGCCCCTGCGGCTCCCGCCGGCGGCGAGAAGGTCTGCGCCCCCATGCCCGGCACCATTCTGGATGTGCGCGTATCCAACGGCGCGGCCGTGAAGAAGGGGGACATCCTCTTCATTCTGGAGGCCATGAAGATGGAGAACGAGATCATGGCCCCCTGTGACGGCACCGCTGCCTCCGTCAGCGTGACCAAGGGCGCCGCCGTTGATTCCGGCGCTCTGCTGTGCGTCCTCGGCTAAGGCCGGAGGCGGGGAGGAATACTAAATGCAAGCTATCATGAATTTTATCCAGGCGACCGGCTTCTATCAGATTGCCACGGGCGACTGGAAGGTGCTGATCATGATGGTCATCGCCTTCGCTCTGCTCTATCTGGCGATCGTGAAGAAGTTCGAGCCCCTGCTGCTGCTGCCGATTGCCTTCGGTATGCTGATTACCAACCTGCCCGGCGCGGAGATGTACCACGAGATTCTCTTTGCCGGCGGCCATGTCAACTGGGAGATATTCGGGGGGACCCCCATCTCGGCTGAGTTCATGGCCCATCTGGAGGAGCTGGGCGTGTCCGAGGCCGTGCGGGGCACGGTACAGGTGGGCCAGTCCATCTCCGTGGGTCTCATCGACGTGCTGTATCTGGGCGTCAAGCTGGGCATCTACCCCTGTCTGATCTTCATGGGCGTGGGCGCGGGCACCGACTTCGGCCCCCTGATTGCCAACCCCAAGACCCTGCTGCTGGGTGCGGCCGCCCAGCTGGGCATCTTCATGACCTACGCCGGCTGCCGCATTTCCGGCCTGTTTGACGCGGCGGAGGCCAGCTCCATCGGCATCATCGGCGGCGCGGACGGCCCCACGGCCATCTTCGTCACCAGCCGTCTGGCGCCCCATCTGCTGGGGCCCATCGCCGTGGCGGCGTACAGCTATATGGCCCTGGTGCCCGTCATCCAGCCGCCCATCATGCGGGCGCTGACGAGCGAGGCGGAGCGCAAGATCGTCATGCGCCCCCTGCGCCAGGTGTCCAAGAGAGAGAAGATTCTGTTCCCCATTGTGGTTACCGTGTTTGTGGCGCTGCTGGTGCCCTCCGCCGGTCCGCTGATCGCCTGTCTGATGCTGGGCAACCTGTTTAAGGAGAGCGGCGTGGTGGAGCGTCTGAATAAGACGGCGCAGAATGAGCTGATGAATATCGTCACCATTTTCCTGGGCATCTCTGTGGGTGCGACGGCCACCGCAACCACCTTCCTGTCCGTCCAGACCATCGCCATCATGATCATGGGCGTGGTTGCCTTCGGATTCGGCACCGCCGGCGGCGTGCTGCTGGCCAAGCTGATGAACGTGTTCCTGAAGGAGAAGATCAATCCGCTGATCGGCTCCGCAGGCGTGTCCGCGGTGCCCATGGCGGCCCGCGTGTCCCAGGTGGAGGGCCAGAAGGCCAATCCCGCCAACTTCCTGCTGATGCACGCGATGGGTCCCAACGTCGCGGGCGTCATCGGCTCCGCCATCGCCGCTGGTGTGCTGATGGCTCTGTTCGGCTGATTCTTCCTCTGCGCCGCATGCCGGCGCAGGGCAGATGCTTTCTCGTCGGCGGCCCGGGGGCTTCGCGCCCCCGGAGCCCTGCGGCCGCGTTTGCTTTGCGGCAGGCGCAGCCAAAGCGCCCCTAAGCCTGCGCTTCAGGAATCCCTTTTTTATGGGGGTTGTTTTGTTTTGCGCGGCTCCTGCCCGGCGGGAAAAATATGCCTAGGTTTTCTGTTTTCCAAAAAGAAAGGAGTGTTTCAATGGAAACAATGGAATTTCTGTCTAAGAAACCCCTCTTGATTACCGATACCATCCTCCGCGACGCCCACCAGTCCCAGGCGGCCACACGTATGACCATCGAGGACATGCTCCCCGCCTGCGAGATTCTCGACTCCATCGGCTATTACTCCCTGGAGTGCTGGGGCGGCGCTACCTTCGACGTGTGTATGCGCTTCCTCAACGAGGACCCCTGGGAGCGGCTGCGCACCCTGCGCAAGCACCTGCCCAACACCAAGCTGCAGATGCTCTTCCGCGGCCAGAACATCCTGGGCTACAAGCACTACGCCGACGACGTGGTGGACGCCTTCTGCCGCAAGTCCATTGAAAACGGCATCGACATCATCCGTATCTTCGACGCTCTCAACGACGTGCGCAACCTGGAGCAGGCCATCAAGTCTACCAAGAAGTACGGCGGCACCGTGGAGGCCACACTCTCCTACACCATCTCCCCCATCCACAACGAGGATTACTTCGTGAAGATGGCCAAGGAGCTGGAGCAGATGGGCGCGGACACCCTGTGCATCAAGGATATGGCCAACCTCCTGCTGCCCATGGACGCATACTCCCTGGTCAAGCGGCTCAAGGAGAGCGTCAAGATGCCCATCCATCTGCACACCCATAACACCACCGGCACCGGCGATATGGTCTACCTCATGGCCGCCTATGCCGGGGTGGACATCGTGGACACCGCCCTCAGCCCCCTGGCCAACGGCACGGCCCAGCCCTCCACCGAGTCCCTGGTGGCCACACTCCAGGGCACGGTGCGCGACACCAAGCTGGATCTGAACAAGATGAGCGACGCCGCCGTCCATTTCCGGAAGGTGGCCCAGCGGCTCAAGGATACCGGATCTCTGGACCCCAAGGTGCTCAACGTGGACACCAACACCCTGCTCTACCAGGTGCCCGGCGGTATGCTCTCCAACCTTATCAGCCAGCTCAAGCAGGCCGGCAAGGAGGATAAGTACTACGACGTGCTGGCGGAGATTCCCCGGGTCCGCGAGGACTACGGCTATCCCCCGCTGGTGACCCCCTCCTCCCAGATCGTGGGCACCCAGGCCGTGATGAACGTCATTATGGGCGAGCGGTACAAGACCTTTACCAAGGAGTCCCGTGCCGTTTTGAAGGGCGAGTACGGCGCGCTGCCCGGCAAGGTCAACGAGGCCGTCCGCGCCAAGGCCGGCATCAAGCCAGAGGAGGTCATCACCTGCCGCCCGGCCGATCAGCTGCAGCCCGAGCTGGAGAAGTACAAGGCCGAGTTCAAGGACCTGGCCAAGAGCGAGGAGGACGTGCTGAGCCTGGCCCTGTTCCCCCAGGTGGCCCCCAAGTTCCTGGCCTGGAGGGACGGCCCCCACGATGCGCCCGCCGCTCCCGCAGCGGCCCCCGCGCCGGCTGCGAAGGCCGCCGCCCCCGGCGGGGTGCGCGAGCTGTACGTGGACGACAAGAGCATCTGAGAATTCCCTGTGAGTGGGAAGAGCCCTCCGGGCTCTTCCCACGTCTGCGTCTCAAAAAAGTGGCG
>CAJTYO010000019.1 GCA_910584045.1 uncultured Oscillospiraceae bacterium
ACCTATGACAACGAGGTCGACCGCGCCAACCTCCAGAAGGAAGTCGATCAGCTCCGTGCTGAAATCGACCGTATCGCCGACAGCTCCAACTTCAACGGCATCAAGCTGCTGGACGGCTCCCTGGATGCTAGTGTGAAGACCCTTGGCTCGACTGATGTAATTGCTAAGAACGATCAGATCATTGCGGATGGTCAGTTGGGTAAAGATTCCCAGGCAGGTGTCTACTCCGTTGACTTTTCTAATACCAACATCTCTGCCGGTGAAGACAACGCCGTAGTCACCCTGAACATGTGGGGTATATCTCTGGATGTGGACCTCGCCAAGAAGGGTGACAGTATCAGCGGGGGTGAATTGGCTCAAAAATTTGCCGATGCGTGGAATAAGGATACAAACAATGTTACCAACTGGGAAGCGGATTATGGTTTTAAGATGAACGCCTCCGTTCAGGGAGACAAACTGGTGTTCACCATGAGTCAGGCTCCCTCGAAGAACTGGAGCGTTGCCGCCACTACAGGCGCTCTCACTTATATTGACTCTGCGGGTAACAATGCCGAGGAAGTCACCGTTACGGTGGAGCAGGAAGCTGTTGATACCACAATGAGCCGCATGTATGGTCAGGCCAGATTTGAACTGGTCACACAGGCTGCCGGCGCTCAGGATGGCCAGGTTGCCGTCTCTGACGGTACAACTCTGACGATTGGCAAGGAGACCTATGTCTTTGCCGTCGGCAAGGGCAGCAAGTACGCCGGAATGGAGAATGTGATCGATCTGACCGATAAGACCGTGGATGCTGCTGACATTATCCCGACCGCTGTACAGCGCCTGTCCGCTGCCGCTAAGGATAACGCCATGTTCAAGGTTGGTACCGACCTCAAGTCTGGTACGATCACTGTCACGGAAAAAGAGGGCGCGGTCGATTACGCCGTCAATAACCTGGCAGGCAAGAACGCTCTGGGCAGCAAAGGTGTTAACGCCAACAAGAACAAGGATGCCGAGGCTACCGACTGGGCTGGGCTGATTACCACCGGCAAGGTTGACCCCACTGTTCTGAACAAGGGCCTGACCCTCCAGATCGGCGACACCTCCGAGAGCTACAATCAACTGAAGGTCTCTGTGGGCGACATCCACACCAAGGCTCTGGGCATTGACAAGATCAGTATTGCCAGTCAGGCTGGCGCTTCCGAGGCCATCGATACCATTAAGAACGCTATCAACCAGGTTTCCTCCATCCGCGGTACGCTGGGCGCCACCCAGAACCGTCTGGAGCACACCCAGAACAACCTGTCCGTGATGCGCGAGAACATCCAGGACGCCGAGTCCACCATCCGCGACACCGACATCGCCGAGGAAATGATGAGCTACACCAAGAACAACATCCTGGTGCAGTCCGCCCAGGCCATGCTGGCCCAGGCCAACCAGATTCCTCAGGGCGTTCTCCAGCTGCTCGGCTAAGCAGCGGCGCTTTTCGCCGCTGCCGGGGCCGCTCGCCGGCGGCATAGCCGCCGATGGCGAGCCCCTGCGGACGAAGTACCAACATCTGCTCCGGCGGGGTTTCCGCCCCGCCGGAGTACCCTGCAGCCCTTGCGTTTCATCATCGGGAGGAACTATCAATGGAAGAAAAAAAAGCGCCCGCCTTATCCAACAAGGTCGTCATCGCCGCCGCCGCAGTTATTGTGGCCGCGCTGGCGGTTGTGGCCGCACTGCTGCTGACAAGCAAGAAGGACAATGGCAATTCTGCTGCCATCGGATACGCTGCCGAGGCCACGGTCATGCTGGAACAGGATGCGCTTCAAGCTGCGTTCGATGAGGCGTTGAAAAACGCCGCGGAAGGTAACATCGGGCTGCGCTATCAGAACGATGCTTACAGCGATAATGGCGTTGATTTCAAATGCCGGATTATCAACTCAAGTTCGAACATCTATGATATGTTCCTGACCATTTACGCCGACGTGGAGTTGACAGACCAGATTTTTCTTTCCGGCCTGGTCCCTCCCGGCAGCGGATTTGAGAACATCAGTCTGGAGCACGCCCTGGACCCCGGCGACCATACGGTCTATGTGGCGCTGACCCAGGTGGATACAGATGAGGAAACTGGCGAGCAGGTCATCAAGCATCAGGTCATGCATACCATGGATTTCCATGTGTCGGAATGACTTGGGCACTATCTGTTACAATCAGCCGCAAAGCTGTTGTAAATCAACCAACTACAATTAGGAGGAAAAAAACATGAAGTCCCTGAAGAAGCGTATTTTTTCCGGCGCTATGGCCGGCGTTCTCGCGCTGAGTCTGGCTGTCCCCGCGTTTGCTGGCGCTGCCGACGCTAATACCACCGTTGTCGATGGTACTCTCCAAGTCGCCGACATCGCGGTGACCGTACCTGAGACCGGCAAGGCTTTCATCAACCCCTATGGCCTTGATATTGAGGTGCCGGAGAATGCGGAGGATGACACCAATACCAACAAGACCACCATCAGCGGCCAGCAGATCGTCAGCGCTCCTATGGCTATCACGAATGAGAGCAAGATGGACCTGACCATCGGTGCGTCTGTCACCGGTGTTGTCAAGACGGGCTCCACTATGACGTTTGCCACCGCGACCACCAAGGGTACCCCCGATCTCCCGGAGAACGATATCAACTATGTTGCTCCCGCTACTTCCAAGACTGCCTTTGTGTATCTCCAGGCCAAGGCTTCCACTGCCGCAGACACTGACCTGATCGGTGCTGAAGCCAATGTTACCGCCGCTAAGATTGCCACCGCTTACGCCGCCTGGGAGGCCGAGGACTATGACTCTGCCACGGATGTCATCGTCAGCACCAGAGCCGCCACTACCGAAGACCTCGTCACTCTGCGCGCCGCAACGGTGGATAACGCCGGGGCTGTTACCTACAATGCTGGCAGCATTGGCCTGTTCCGCCTGACCGGCGACTGCCCGGCTTCCCCCAGAACTGCATGGACCGATACCGATGGCTTCACCGCCACGATTGCTTTCACTTTCAAGGTTGCCAACATCGCGAAGTATGATGTTACGCTGTCGGTGGATGGCACCAATGCTAAAGTCAAGGATACAACTGTAAGCGCAACCAAGGCTGTTGCTGGCGATGATGTTGTGATTACGGTTCCTGTTGCAGGCCTTGGTACTGGCGATAAGGTTCACTTCACTGTGACGACCGTTGAGGACACTCCCAGAAAGCTGAACGGAACTGTCGTTGATGATGGTACAAATGATGTCACCGGTACCTTTGAGATGCCTAATGTGCCGGTTACCGTTACTGTGACCGTTGACACGAATGGTACCAGCGGCTTTGTCACCACCTGATCAAGTCTCTTCTTTTTATCTCAAACATGTTACAAAGGGGGCCGTACGGCTATCGGCCGTGCGGCCCCCCTCCATCCTGGGAGAAGCAACCATGAAGAAAAAACTTCTGCTCTGCGTGGTCTTGGTGTTGTTGCTGTCCGGGACGGCCTTTGCCAGCGGAAACCAGCACAACACCGAGGTAGACACGCGATGCAACCTTCCGGAGGTTTCCGTAACTGTTCCGTCAAGCGCGGAGGTTTTCATCAATCCCTACAAGCTACCGATTACCATCGAATCAACTGAAACCACGGCGCAGATTATCTCCACCCCCGCCTGTATTGAGAATCAGAGCGAGGTGCCTATCAGCGTCAGTGTAACTGTGACCGGGACTATCAAGGAGGAGAGCGATATGCGCCTGTACTCCTACAGCACCCAGGACCCAGATTTGGCTCTGACCAGCAAAGCCGCATTTGTTTATTTTGAAATGCAGGCCGCAGCTGGTCTGAACCAGGCCAGCTGGGACTCGGAGTATGACTTGGATAAACACTTGGTCGTTCGAAGCGGTACATCGAGGCTCAAGAAAAATATAGCTGTAATCGCCCAGGCAGACCAGCCGAAGCACTTCGGCGTGTTCCGCCTGACGGGCGACTGTGTCCCCGTTCCTCGCTATCCCTGGACGGAGGCAGACGGCATAGAAGTGGAAATTGCGTTCACCTTCGCGCCGCTGCCGGTGTGGACGGAAGTCCCCTGAGCAGCAGCCACCGCGCCGTGCGGCTGTGCCGCAGCCGCACGGCCTTTTTAATGGAGAAACTGCCATGAAAAAAAGAAAAATTCTGACAATTCTGCTGGCTTTATCGCTGGCATTTACATTTACCGTCCCCTGCACGGCCAACGAGGAGGAACTCCCCCCCGCTCCCGTGCAGGAGGAGACAACAGCCCCCGTCCCGCCCCCGGAGGATGCGGCGGAGGACCTGCCGGAGGAACTGCCTCCGGACAGTCCGGAAGTACCGGCTTCCCCGGAGGACGTCCCCCCTGTCGAGCCTCCCGCTGAGGACCAGACGCCCGTCGAGGGAGAGGAGATCCCCGGCGAGACCCCGGCCCCCGCGCCGGAGGAGCCGCCGGTTCCCGCCGATCCCGAAATCCCGGATGTCCCGGTTGGGCCCGTCCCGGAGGACCCGGAAATTCCTGCCGAGCCCGTCCCGGAGGACCCCGCTCCGCCCGACAATCCGGAGGCTCCGCCGCTCCCCCCTGCCGAGGAGGCCCCGCCTCCAGCTGAGGAGGAGCCCGTCGAGCCGGAACCCGAGCCTGAACCGCCCATCATCAACGTGATCGTCCCCGAAAGCGGTCAGGTGATTATCAATCCGTACCGTATGCCGGTAGACCTGGGCGAGGGCAAGGTACAGGAGCAGATCATCAACCCCATGCAGACCCTGGTCAACCTCAGCACCGTTCCGGTGCAGGTGGACGCCTGGGCTGTGGGAACCATCTCTCCTGAAAGCCGGGCGCAGTTTGTAAATCTCATGCCGGCGCCGGACGCAAGGGCGAAGGAGATTTTCATGTACGCCGAATTTCAAAACGATTCCGCCCTGTGGTCCGGCTGGTACGGGGATATGCCCAACCAAATTCTGATTTCCGCCTTCGGTATGTCCAAGGCGAACGTGCTGACCCTGGACCCGGGAGCGGAGGGGTACTTCCGTCTGTTCGGTTCGATGACGGACTTCCCCGCTGAGATGTGGGATACTGTGGACGCGCCAAATGTGACGGTGACCTTCAGTTTCACGCCCCTCGTGGAGGAATTGCCGGCGGAGATAACCTTCCCGGCGGACATCCCGGCAGATAATAATCCGGAGGTTCTTCCTCCGAACGACATATTCCCTCCGATGGACGGCGCTATGCTTCCACCGGAGACGGAGGCAGACAATGGACAACTCGAAGAACAGCTGGTCCTGTTGAATGGATGATAGTAAAAACGGCCGCTGCGGAGATGAAGACTCCGTAGCGGCTCTCAATTTGGCTTTTTTTCTTCCGCTGGCGCCAGATAGCGCCGAGGCCCATATGTTTTCTTGAAAAATTATGGTGTGGTCAAGGACAAGCGTAGATAAAGTTGATTCCCGCAAAACTCCCTACGAATTCTCACAAAATTCCCTATCCAGGGCACTTGTAATTCCCTTTCATCCTGTGGTATGATTAAGCTGTCAAAGAAAGATGCTCTCCGGTCAACAAACCGGGGAGCATCGCTTTTTATCAGCATACAGCTAACGTATGAAGACGCAAAGGAGACGTATGTCATGGTACGAACCCGAACTATTAAAGAGGCCGCAGCTTACTTCCGCGAAGGAGATCCCCAAACCTGCCTTACAGAAACCGCTATTCGCACTCTCCTTCGTTCTGGAGCGGTCCCAAGCGTCAAGGTAGGGAAGAAGTACCTTGTATCTTTGGAGGCCCTAGAAAGCTATCTTATGGGCGAAATAGAGCCAGTTATCCTATCGTCATCTCCACAGGTCTGCCCTGCTTCCCAGCAAAAAATTACTTAGTTCATCAAGACTGTAATCTTCTGCCCCGATTTTATCGGCGAGAAGAAATAAAATAATTCCTTGTAAGCACCTTGTTTTTGCGATATAATGATGCCGCTGTATATTGAGGGCATTATTGAGAGGAGAATGCCAAATGGCTAAAACAAAAAATGCCAGTAAAAAGAAGTATCAATATATCACTAAGGCAATCCAAATGCCAGATGGGTCCCGGAAGTATTTTCGAGCTAAGACACAAAAAGAGCTGGACGAGAAGGTAATGAAAGCCCAAATCCTAATGAACGCAGGTGTAGACATCTGTAACGAGGAGACTTTTTCACATTTTGCTCAGATGTGGTATGATATGTATAAAAAGCCCTATTTAAGGCAAAACAGCCAAACCGCAATAAAGTATATCTTGAACACACATATCATTCCATTTATCGGGAATTACCGGCTCCGGGACATTACCCCCATGCAGATCCAAGCAATCATGGCTAGGCTATCCGGAAAAAGCAATTCGCTTCAATCTAAGGTCTTGACAAACCTACGCAGCATCTTCAATGTGGCACAAGAGAATGGATTGATTGCAAAGTCACCTGTGAGTAGTATGCTTAAACCCACTGGGAACAAAACCCCAGAAAAAGAAACATTGACTGTGCAGGAAAGTCAGATACTCCTTGACCGAGTTAAAAATCCACGTGCGAAGACTTTTTTATTGATTGCACTGCACACCGGAATGCGGCGAGGCGAAATCATCGGGCTCCAGTGGGAAGATATTGACTTCAAAGCGAAGACGATCCATGTTCGTCACAATGCGGTACTGTCCGAAAGTGAAACCACCGTTAATGATTTTCTGAAAACAGCGGCCGGGCGAAGGGATCTTCCGCTCTCTGAAGAACTGGAAAAGTGGTTGACAGCGCAGAAAAAGCATACGCACTCAAAGTATGTACTTGCTATGCAAAATCACAAACCACTTACAAAATCTTCCTATCGCAGTTCATGGCGGCTGATAGAAAGAGAACTGCCAGAAACCCACCTGACAGCACACATTCTTCGCCACACGTACATCACGAGACTTTTTGAGGCCGGGCTGGATATTAAGGAAATCCAATACCTCGCAGGACATAGCACGATGGATATGACATTGAAAGTCTATACCCATTATGACCGCAAGTCCCGAGAAACCAAAACGGCAGAAAAAGTGCGTGATGCCTTAAGAATAAGTGCATGACAAAAGGTATGTTGCAAATTTGCGGCGTGACAGAAATATCGGAGCTTTTGTTGTTTCACAACCTGCAAATAACGGCATAAGAGGAGCTGAAATCTTTCAAACCATTGCGCTGCAAGAGATAGGCGGATATTGAAAATTTGCAACACTTTTGCAACAACGATACCGAAAAACGCCTGAAATTGCCCTAAATTACGGGAGATTCGGAAGGCCGAAACGCACAGGAAAAGCAAACAAAAAATCCCTCAAAGCCTTGCGGCTCTAAGGGATTTTCATGGTGGACGCTAACGGACTTGAACCGCTGACCCCCTGCACGTCAAGCAGGTGCTCTAGCCAGCTGAGCTAAGCGTCCGAACGTGGAACAATGGTATATTACCGCACTTGCATCAATTTGTCAAGACCTTTTCTCAAGCATTTAAAAAATTCTTGAATTGTCAGCGCGGGCGTTTCGTGTTATACTAAGAAAAAACTTTTTCAGATAGGAGGAGGGGCAATATGAGAAACCGTCTATACCGTCTGGGTGTGCTGGCGCTCTCCCTGCTGGTGGTAGTCAGCCTGGTAGCCGGGCCGGGCCGGGCCTCCTCCTCCAGCGCCTATTTTACTGCGGTCAACGACCAGCTGCTGGATTTGAATGATGAGACAATGCCCTTTTATTCCAGCGGGGTGCTCTATGTGTCCAGCCGGCTCTTCGAGGGAACGGACCTGGGGGTCTCCTACTCCCGCAACACCAGCCTGGGACTGGCCACGCTGTATAGCCGGAGCCAGGACCTCCATTTCGATCTGGCGGGACAGATTGCCTATGACAAGCAGAACAATCTCTACACCGGCTACGCAATTGAGCGGGGCGGCGTGGTCTTCTTTCCGTTGAACCTGGTCTGCCGATACTTCGGGCTGAATTGGAGCAGTATCGAGACGGATTATTTCCCGGTGATCCGGGTAAAAAGCGAAAATGCCGTGCTAAGTGACAGCAGCTTTGCCGGCGCCGCATCCACGCTCATTGACATTCGGTACAACGAGTACACACGCGCCTCTGGCCGTCTGCCGGTCAATCCCAACAACCCAAATTCGCCGGCCATTACGACTCCGGATCCCCCGGTTGTGCAGGCGGCGGAGGGGCAGAAGATTTACCTCCTCTTCGACGGCGGGGCCGCCGGGGAGGTGCTCCCCGTTTTGGAGGACACACAGGCCACCTTCCTGTTGTCCGAGGAGCAGATGGCCGACGGGGATCTGCTTCGTGGGCTGGTGGCCGGGGGCCACGGGGTGGCCCTGCGCCTGCGGGGAGAGACGGCCGAGGAGGCGGAGGAGGAGCTGCGCCGAGGCCGGGAGGCCCTGTGGCAGGCGGCCTGCTGCCGGCTGGAGCTGGCATGGAACGACGGTGGAGAGGACCTGACGGAGCTGCTGGAGGTCCAGGGCTGTGTGGAGGTGCGTGCGGATCTGGAGGGCGGTGGAGACGCGGACGGCCTGCTGCGGACCGTGGGGCGGTACCGGGAGGATGTGGCCGTATATATGGGGGAGGCGGATGATCTGGCGGCGCTGGAGGATACGCTGACGGCGCTGGAGGGGGCTCGTTACCGGCTCAGCGCCTGGCGGTTGACAGCGTAATTTACAAAAAGTTCAAGAAAAAATCCCTTTTGTGGGTATAATGGGAAACAATATCATGGAGAAGTCCCCATTCCGGACCATCATGCCGGGGGGCGGGAGGAAATCATGGCGAGAAAGATTCTGGTGGTGGAGGACGACCACAATATCTCCGATCTGATCCGGATGTATCTGGACAAGGAGGGCTTTGAGATTCAGACGGCCTTTGACGGGGGCAGTGCGGTGGAGACCTTCCGGGCATGGCAGCCGGATATGGTGCTGCTGGACCTGATGCTGCCGGTCATGGACGGCTGGGCTGTCTGCGGGAAGATCCGGGAAACCAGCCGTGCGCCTATTATCATGATTACGGCCAAGAGCGAGGTATTCGACCGCATTCAGGGGCTGGAGATGGGGGCGGACGACTATATCGTCAAGCCCTTTGAGATGAAGGAGCTCATTGCCCGGATCAACGCGGTGCTGCGCCGGACTGAAATCCCGGAGGACACGAGAAAGCGGCTTGTTTTCGACAAGCTGGAGATCAATCTGGACTCCTATGAGCTGACGGTGGACGGCAAAAAGGTAGATACGCCGCCCAAGGAGCTGGAGCTGCTGTACCATCTCGCATCCACACCCAACCGCGTTTACACCCGCAACCAGCTGCTGGACGAGGTGTGGGGGTTTGATTATTTCGGCGACAGCCGGACGGTGGACGTGCATATCAAGCGGCTGCGCGAAAAGGTGGAAAATGTCTCCGACCAGTGGGCGCTGAAAACGGTCTGGGGCGTTGGATACAAGTTTGAAGTTCTTTCTCAGAAGGCAAAATAGATTGATGCCGGGCAGCGATTAGATTTGTCTGTTTGCTGCCACGGACTTTTGCGGCCCCGACGGTTACTTTTTGCGAGAACAAAAAGTAACCCAAAGACGCGCAGCTTTGGGGAAGTTTTTACTCCTTTTTCCTATATTCAGATGTCAGGGTGCGCTTTGTGCGGCCTTCCTGGTTGACCCGCCGCACGCGGCTCAGCGTCTGGCCTGGTTACAACGGTGGCTAGCGCTCCCTACATATAGGAGCGGAAATGGGCCTGCGCTGCACGCAAATGTGCAATCATTTGAAATTGTTCACGAAATGTTCTTATTTCTCCATGGCGGGACGATACCCGCAAAAAATTTTCCTGAAGGTTGCACGTTTATGTGCAACTTTCCCCCGTTTCCGCCCCTATATGGAGGGGAAATTGGGCGGCTGCCGGACTGCATGGGCGGCGCGTCCTGACGGGGGCCGAGAGGAGAGCGCCGTCCAAGCAGAGGAGTTCGGACCGGCAGTTGGAAATCAGTACGGGCCTCCGCGCAGCGGCGGTCTGAAAAGGGAGCCGCGGATGAAACGATTTAAGGGCATCTACTGGAGGACGTTTACCGTCACTGTGGGAATGGTGGCACTGACCTTGGTCCTGCTGGGGGCGTCCTTTTTTTCCCTGACCTACAGCTATATTATGTCGGAGAAACGAAGCGAGCTTCAGGACAGGGCTGAAATCATCGCCCAGATGGCGCTGAACGCATACAGCGAGGCCAACTCCAAAGAATCCCTCCAGGAGGAGCTCATCTCAATCGTAGAAATCTCCGAGCAGATGAGCGGCACCGACTTTTTGATCTGGGTCCCCCACTGGCAGACCTTTTTTGGGACCAACGCCAGCCTTCGCGGACAGAAGCTGGTTCTGCCTGCCGCCATGGGGGCCAAGCTAAACAGGCACGAGGTCTATATGGGCGCGTCCGACCTGGGTCTCTATGAAAAGCCGCGGGCGGTGGTGGCCGTGCCCGCAAGGAGTGCGGGCGGCGTGGAGATCGGGCCTGTGCTTGCGGTAGCGGAGCCCAATACTATGACCGAGATGTGGCGGGCCTTCCTGGGCATCTTCGCTATGACCGCAATTACCGTGCTGCTCATCACCTTCGTGGCCTCCGCTACCACCGCCATGCAGCAAACCAAGCCCATCCGGGATATGGCCGCTGCGGCCCGGAAGTTCGCCGAGGGCAATTTCGACGCCCGTGTCCACGACTCCGAGCGGGAGGACGAGATCGGCGAGCTCATAAAATCCTTCAATGCCATGGCCGACTCCCTGCAAAAAACAGAGCAGCAGAGAAGGGAGTTCATCGCCAATATCTCCCATGAGCTGAAAACGCCCATGACCACCATTGCCGGATACGCCGACGGCATCCTGGACGGGGTCATCTCGCCGGAGGAGGAGCGGCAGTATTTGTCCATCATCTCCGCCGAGAGCCGGCGGCTGGCCCGCCTGGTCCGCCGGATGCTGGATGTCAGTCAGCTCCAAAGTCTGGATCTCATTACCCAGAAAAAGCCGTTTGATCTCTCCGAATCCATGCGCCGGGTGCTGGTGAGTATGGAGAAGAAGATCACCAGCCGCGGGCTGGACGTGGATGTGGAGATACCCGAGGACCCTGTGCTGGTGCTGGGGGACAACGATCTGCTGACCCAGGTGGTCTACAACTTGCTGGAAAACGCCGCCAAGTTCGCCGCCCGGGGCAGCACGCTGTTTCTGGGTCTGGAGAAAAAGGGGGAGAAGGCTGTTGTCACCGTGCGCAACACCGGCCAGACCATCCCCGCCGAGGAGCTGCCCCTGCTGTTCGAGCGGTTCCACAAGTCCGACCGCTCCCGCAGCGAGGATAAGGACGGCGTGGGGCTGGGGTTGTATATCGTTCGGACGATTCTGGAACAGCACCGTGAAAAAATCAGCGCCGAGAGCAGCGACGGCGTGACCACCTTCTCCTTCACCGTCCGGCTGGCGGAGGAGAGCGGGAAGTCCGCGTGATACACGCAATCTGTGTGAGGGAGATTTGGATATGGAAGAGCTTTGGATGCAGTCCGGCGAGCCGCCGGCGGAGGACCGGGAGATCGTTCTGACCTACCGGCAGGAGGAGGAGCCGGTGACGCTGCGCTATGAGCGGGCACTGCCGGAGTGTATGCGGCCCGCCCGGGAAAAGCGGGAGGAGCGTGCGCCCCAGCGGAGGACGGGGCCCCTGAACCCGCCGGAGCGGCCCAGGAAACGGTGGGGGGTACGGCTGTATGTAGGGCTGTCCCTGCTGGTAATTCTGGTGTGCCTGGGCATCGGACTGTGGTATGTGGGGCAGTATGGCTTTGACCTGCCCGGCGGGGGAGGGCCGAACCGCCGCCCCGGCGGCCAGGAGGACCAGCCGCCCCCCGGGGACGACTATTACTACTACTGGGACACGGAGGAGGAGGATGCCGCCATTACCATTCCGCGCTATCCGACCGGCGGCCAGACGCGTCTGAGCCTGTCTCCCGCCGGGGAGCTGCCGGCGCGGACGGCCCAGGAGGTCTATGACCAGGTAACGCCCTCGGTAGTAGCTGTACTGGGCCGACAGAAGGCATACGGCAGCGTAGGCACCGGGGTCATTTTCTCCGAGGATGGGTACATTATTACCAACTGCCATGTCATCTCCGGCTGCGACCGGTGCGCGGTGTGGATTACCGACGAATACGGCGTGGACGCGGAGTACGAAGCCAGAGTGGTGGGCTATGACCGGGACGCGGATCTGGCGGTGCTGAAGGTGGAGGCCGAGGGCCTGTCGGCGGCGCAGTTTGGCGTATCCGACGATTTACAGGCGGGCGACCCGGTATACGCCATTGGAAATCCCCTTGGGGTGGAACTGCGCAACACGCTGACCGACGGCATTGTGTCCGCCATCAACCGGGACGTGGAGGTGGACGGGGTTACCATGACCCTCATCCAGACTACCGCCGCCCTCAATTCAGGCAACTCCGGCGGGCCCCTGATTAACCGCTATGGACAGGTCATCGGCATCAATACCATCAAGATGATGAGTGATTATGACACCATCGAAGGGTTGGGCTTTGCTATCCCCTCCAGCCTGGCTGTGCGGTGGGTCAACGAGCTCATCGAGTTTGGCGAACTCCAGCCCCAGCCGGTCCTGGGGGTCACAGTCAACCGCATCCCCCAAGATCTGCCTGACGGGAGGATCGGTCTGCGGCTGGAGGAAATTTCCCGGGGCCTCAGCGGCGACCGGGCCGGGCTGGAGGCGGGGGACTACCTGGTGGCCTTCAACGGGGAGGAGCTTGTTAGCTTCCAGCAGCTGCTGAATCTCCGCCGGGAGCTGCGGGTGGGCGACGAGGTGCCTGTCCGGGTGTACCGGGATGGGGAGTACTTGGAATTTGTCATGATCATGATGGCGGAGTAAGGGGAGCTGTTATGGGACCGGACATACTGTTTTTCTTTGACAAGGACCCCGCCGCCCTGCCGCTCTACGAGGCCTTTGAGAGCAGGGTGCTCGCGGAGGTGGAGAATGTGTCCATTCGGGTGCAGAAGACCCAGATCACTTTTACCAATCCAAAGGTATTCGCTGCGGTCTCCTTTCTGCCTGCGCGGAGGAAGGCACTGCGGCCGGAGCACTACATCACCATCACATTGGGTCTCGGTCGGCGGCTGGATTCGCCCCGGGCGGACGCCGTATCCGAGCCCTACCCGGGCCGGTGGACCCACCATCTCCTTGTTGCCGAACCGGAGGAGATCGACGGAGAGCTGATGGAGTGGGTTCGGGAGGCCGCCGCCTTTGCGGCGGATAAAAGATAAAGAGGACCGCCCGCTGCGCAGCGGGCGGTCCCATTCTCTTTTTTAGCACGAAATAGCATTACGGCTTGCACGTGCCGCAGGGCTCATAGCCCTGGGCGACGAGCACGGCGCGGGGCTCCGTGGATTCCTCCCGGTTTTCCTTGCTCATGGAGGCTGTTCCGGAACAGTCGGGGAGATGGAATTTCTTTGACTTCGTGTTAAGGATGTAGGTGATCGAGGGCGTCTCCGGCCGGGTGGACCCGGCCAGCCAGCTCTCACCGGTGGCGTAGTCGATCTCCACCCCCGGCTGGACATTGTAGACGTAGACGCTGAAGCACACGCCCTCGCCGTCGTCCTCCACGCTCCGGGCCTCCATCAGCACGCCGGAAGCCACTAGGGAATTTCCCTCATACAGCGGGGTCACCCGGTAGAGGACGTGGTTCTCCGTCTCCCTTACATAGTCCGCCACCATGTTTTCAAAGGGCAGCATCCCGTCTACGTTCATATAGCGGGTGCCGGTGATGAGGTTCTGCTTGTTGGCATTCTCGCCGGTGAGCTGGTAACCGATGAGGTGACAGCGGTTGTAGAGGTATTTTCCGTCTACGCAGTCGTACTTCACCGTCTGCCAGCCGGAGGGCTTCACCTGGCCGATGGAGCCCCGCTCGCCTGTGGGCATCAGATCCACCCCCACGCTGGCCATAGCCGCGCCGCAGCGGCCCAGCCCATCCAAGGGGGCGTAGGTTTCGTATGAGCTGGCAGTCAGCTCCCCGGGCAGGAAGGAGGGCTCGTTGCCGTTGACGGCAACATAGGGCTCACCGGAATAGGGCGGGACATCCTCCAGGGCGATGGAGGGCGGGCTCTCCTGAAAGGTGATCTGGCAGCCTGCCAACAGCAGACCGCACAGGAGCAGGAGCGTCAGCGCGCTCCGTTTTATCTCTCTTGTCGTATGAAGACCTCCTTCGTGATCCGCTCATGACTGGAGCCGGGGAACTCCTCCCGGCGGGACATGGTCCAGCCCTTCAGGGGCAGGGGGAGGCGCAGGTCGGATGGGTAGACCCGGTTCCAATGGTAAAGGATCAGGCCCTCCGCCGAGGCCAGATGGGGTACGGGGTCCGTATTCTCGAAAAAACACAGCTCCCCCGCTCCCGCCCGGCGGTAGAAATCCTCCGCCGGACGGAGATTCGCCGGGGGCGACGGGAACTGCCGGAGGGAGTAGCCACTCATCCACACGGGCCGGGAACCGGCCTCCCGCAGGAGGTCCTGGCGGAGGAGGCGGTCCTGGCTCTGGCGGCGGCGGTTGAAGCTCATGCCGCCCCGATCGTCGATACAGATGACGGCGATCATGGCAGCTTCAGAAGGTTCACACACAGCCGCTGGAGGATCACGGCCACCTGGGCCCGGCTGGCGGTGCCGCCGGGGTCCAGACGGCCATCCGTGCCGTTGATCAGGCCCACGGCTACCGCCCAGCTCATGGCCTCGGCGGCGTAGAGGGAGACGGCGGACGCATCCGGGAAGGCGCTCAGGTCGCCCCGGGCGGCGACGTCCAGGCCCTTGTACTGGGCGAAGCGGTACAGAATGGCCGCCAGCTGCTCGCGGGTAATGGGACTGGCGGGTCGGAAAGTGGCGTCGTCATACCCGGTGACCACGCCGCAGGAGGCCGCCCAGGCCACTGGCGCAGCGTAATACGCATTTCCCTGCACATCGGTGAAGACGGCGGGCAGGGCGGCGGGAGAGCCCTCCAGACGGTGGAGAATGGTGACGATCATGGCCCGGTCGGTAGAGGCGTCGGGGGCGAAGAGGCTCGCCGCCACGCCCTGCATCATGCCGCGGCCATAGACGTATCCCACCGCGTCGTAGTACCACGCCCCCGCCGGTACGTCGGTGAAGGGCAGGACGACTGTCGTGGCGGGCGGCTGGGGGTCCTGGGGGTCCTTGGGGGGATTTGGATCCTGGGGACGCTGGGGGCGGTCCGGGATGGATGTACCGGAAAAAAGGTCCACGGGGATAGTCACGGACGAGCCGGAGGCGGGCCGCAGACGCTGGTCCAGCAGTGTGAGCCGGGCCGTATCCGGCCAGAGAATGCTCGCCGCGTCCGTCCCCAGGTCCAGATAGCCCAGGTCCAGGAACCCCTGCTGGTCCAAGGGGGAGCGGTCGGTCAGATACAGCGTCAGATAGGTCGTGCCCCGGCTCAGACGCACGCCGCAGGGGGGCGCGTAGGCCGTCCGGGAGGATGGGGTGAAGGTACAGGCGGGGTATTCCCCCGCAAGGGTCAGCTCAAGCTGTACGCCGTATATGCCGCTGACGGCCAGATCCTCCAGGGAGAGGACGGCGGTTCCGTCCGACTCCGTCTCACAGAACAGGGAGGCCGTCCCCGCCGCCATGGCGGCGGGGGCGGTTCCCAGGAGAAGCAGCAGGGACAGCAGCAGGGATAGAAGCCGTTTTTTCGTCATGGGTTGCCTCCTTTAATAACCATCAGGGGCAGCTCCTCGCCGCCGGGACTGGCGATCCACATTGTCTGGGCGGTGAGGCGGGAGCCGGTACTGCCGTTGGGCTCGTCGGTGCGCCAAAGCTCCGCGCGGATGAGACTGGGCAGGACGTTCACGCCGCCGCAGGCGGTGTCACCCTTTAGAGCGCTCTCCTCCTGAACGGTGGGAACGAAGAGGAATATGCCGTCGTGGACGGTGGTGTATACGCCGCCGTCCTGCTCGTTGACGAATAGGATGGCATAGCCCGGGACCTCAAACTCTTCGCCGTCGGGCAGGGCGTCGCCTGGCTCCGCCGCCATATCCGAGGCGGAAATTTTACCCTTGATGTGTACGACGTTGTACACCGGATCGCCCCGGAAGCGTCCGGCGATGACCAAGGTGTCCTTGGGGATGACGTTCTCCGCGCCGGGACCGTATCGGAAGGCCTCCGCCAGACGGCCCACAGTGGGACCCTCCAGCCCGTTGTAGAACTCGACGCTGTCCCCGGCGTAGCTGATGAGCCGGATGTCCGTGACGGCGGCAGGGATGCCGGTGATGGTGATGGACTTAGCCTGGTAGGTCCAAATCTGATCGTCTCCGGCAGGCGCGTCCTTGGCGTGGAAATACGTGATATAGCTGTTGGAATCCGTGGACTGAGTAAGCGTCGTGCCGAAGTTTCCGGCGCGGGCCACAGTCTGGACCCCCTTCTCGTCAGTGACGGTGATTTGGAAGTCTCCGCTCCCCAGGCCCTCGGGCGGCAGCGGCAGCTTCAAGCCGGACACTGCGGTGGGCGTGGTGAAGGAGATCTGCACAGCGCCGTCCTCGCTGCGGGTGAGCTGATAGGCGCTGCTGTCCACCAGCAGGTCGTAGGAGATGGAAATTTCCGGCGATTTATATTCGTAGAAAAAGTTCCCCAGCGTGTCGTAGGCTTTAACCGTGTAAATATAGGTACGGTTGTTGCCGGAACCGATTTCATCGGTAAAGCTGACAGCAGATGTACCATTGGCGGAGACAAAGGCAATAGGATCGTTGTTGCGGAAGATTTCGTAGCCCTGGACTTCTCCCTGGGTAATACTGGGCGTGATAGTGAGGTTCACCTTGGTATCCCCGTCTTTGACGGCGGTCACTGCAACGGTACCTATAGCCTGCAACACGTTCCCCAGACGGTCGCGGCGACTCTCATCATTCAGGTACCAGATGGCCCGTGTCTCGCGGTTATAGGTTGCCAACTTTTCCACGGCCGCGCCGCTGAGGGTCATGCCCCAGTGGGTGAAGAAATCTGTCAGATTATATCCCACCACGGCGGAGGCAGTGAGGGCCACCTTGTCGTCGTATGTGGTCGCGCCGTTAAAGTAGGTCCCATTCTTCCAGGCGGAGAAGAAGCGGGAGTAGAAGTCCAGCGGATTGTCCGCATTGTCGTATGCCAAATGCAGCTGCCAGTACATACCCAGCTGGACGAACACGTCGCCGGAGGCTCCCGGACGGGCCTGGGCGGTCTTGTTGAAAATGGCCGCGTACTTGCCGCTCTTCTCCAACCGGGAGGGCAGAGTGTTGCTTTTGCCGTCGTAGGTCTGGACCGCCAGGGCATAAATATTGTTGGTGATCTCCGCCTTGCCAAGCTTATCCATGTTGTGCCCGATCTCATGGGCAATACCCCAGCCGAAGAGGTTGTTGGCCTGGGCGTTGTCGGCCAGCTGTCTCACCGGCGCTCCGCCCACCATGCCGGCGCAGGAGTTGTAACCGATGCCGACGTGACTGCCGGCGGCGTACATGAACGCGCCGGTAAACATCTGCATACAGCGGATGTTCTGCCGGGTCTCCATGGTTCCGGTGATCCCCTGGACGGTGCGGCAGATGCTCATGATCTGCTCCCAGGCCTGCACGGAGTTGTCAAGCTGGTCCGCGCCGCTCTTCAGCCCGACAGATACGGCGGCGGCGGGCAGACTCAGCAGCACCGACGGTGTGGCAATCTCCGTCACATTGCGCCAGTCGGTTGTGGGTGAGCCCATGGGGTGCGCGGTCATGTAGGCATTCAGCTCCTGGATATAGGCGTCAATGGCAGTTCTGTCCGCCGGGGTTGTGGCGTTCCAGCCGGACAGGTCCAGCACGGGGATGTCCTCGGCGCGGCGGACATGGAGGCGGATGCTCTCAGGCGAGGAGCCGCTGTAGGTGAAATACAGGCTGCCGCCCCGGCCGGTGTTCTGGCTGCCGATTTTGGGAACGGTGAGGACGTTGCGGCCGTTTTGCAGAGCGCCCATGGAGGACAGCCAGGTATTGGCCTCGGCGTTGAACTGGGAGGCGTAGACAGTCAGCGTCTGCCCGGCGGGAATGCCGGAGGCGTAGACGGTGATCTCCTGCCCGGCGGCGGCAGCCACGCCCAGGGGCTGGAGATCGCTGCCGCCCTGTTTGTGGGCCTCGGAATCCCGTGAGCCGCTGATGGAGCGTATGCCGTTGATAACCACACCATTACTGGCGAGGCCTGGCGTCAGCAGGGTTTGGGCCAGCTCCAGCTCGTCGGCCATGGCGGCGAGATCAATATAGTAGTTTCGCTCGTCGCTGTTCAGACGCTGGCGCAGCTGGGCGATCCGATCAGCGGTGACGCCGGCGGCCAAGGCGGTGCACAGCTCGTCGGAGAAGAGAGCGGCGATGTCGTCGGGCAGACAGCGGCTCTCGTCATATTTCAAAAACATCAGCTCCGAGAGGCTGACATTGGTATACCCGGCCTGCTCGGCGGCCACGCTGACCTGGACAACCCGGCGCTGGGGTGTGAAGGGCATGACGGCAAACTTGGTCTCCGCCACGTTGCCGCGGATAGCGGGCCAGGTGTGCACGTCGCCGCCGGTGCCGCCGTTATCCTCGCCGGGAGTTACCAGACGGCCGGGTCCGCTCAGATTATCACCCTCGTACCATACCTGGACGCTGTAGGCCCGCAGATTGCGGGTGTATGTACCGTCCAGACGGGGGACCCAGATGGCCGCGCTGAGGTCCTGGGGCTCCTTGAAGGTGACGATCACGTGCTCGTTGCTCCACCAGTCCCGGACGGTCCAATGGGTGCGGTAATCGCCGTCGGCCATGTTCTGGGGTGTGAAGGGCTTGTCGGAGGTGTAGGAGTTCCGGTCGTAGTTGCTGGGGGCCGCCAGACGGATGGAGGCGAAGTCCCGCCAGTCCAGCACGCCCTGGGTGGGAATGCCGGCGGGCCGCTCATAGACCACCGCCTGGGGCGTACCGGTGGAGATGCGGGAGGGGCCGCTGCGGCCCAGATCGTTGCCCGCGACGATGTAGAGGTAATAGGTCACGCCGTTTTGCAGACCGGTGAGGGTTGTGCCCGTGGTGGTCAGCGTACCGCCGAAGCGGGTATAGTCGGAGGTGGAGGCGTTGGCATTGGTGGTGTAATAGAGCTCATAATAGGTCGCGCCCTTGGCGGCCTTCCATCCAACGGACAGCGCGCCGTCCATGGGGGAGACGCTGACCATGTCGGGGGGCTTGGGGGCGGAGGCGGGCTGGGGTGTGGCGGAGACAGGGGCGGAGGGCTTGCCGCTCCAGGTTCCGTCCACCGCAGTGACGGTGAACAGATACTCTGTCTGATTTTCCAGCCCGGTGATCTCCGCCCGGTTGACCTCCACGGAGAGGGTGTTGGTCTGGGTGGGATCGAGGGTGGGCCACCAGGTCACCCGGTAGCCGGAGATGTTGGGCAGACGGTTCCAGCTGAGGGTGACCCGCTCGCTGCCCTCCTCGGCGGCAAGGCCTGTCACCTGGCTGTTGGCGGCGGAGGGGTCGGCCGGGATCATCTCTTTTAGAAACTGGATGGATTCCACAACGGCTGATCCCTTCTCCGTCTTGGTGACAGTGATGGTGATTTTCTTCACCGCCACCCGGCTGCCAAGATCAATGGTGATGACGTTGCTGCCCTCCGTCAGGCTGAGAGCATGAATCCCCGCCGGGAGGGAGTTGTCGAAGGAGTAGTTGCGCACTTGACCCTGCTCATCCTCCACCACCACAGTGCCCGCCAAGATGGGGGCGATGGAGGAGGAGACAATCCGAACCTCCTCCAGCTCCGTAGTCCGGCGGAAGGTGATGGGCAGAACGATGCTCCCATTCGTATCGGGCTCGAGGGTTACGGGCGCTCCGTTATCCCGGAAGAGATCGGACAGGCTGCTGCCGCTTGCGACCGAACCTATAAGCCCCGCATTCAGGAGGGTCTCGTCCACCGGCGGCAGCAGCAGGGTAGTCTCCAGATTCTGAGACCCGCCCTGGGCGGCGATCTGCCGGTTGATGTAGGCCAGGTCGATGATATCAATTATGCCGTCGCCGTTGAGGTCGAAGGCGTCCAGGTCGCGCTGCTCCCCGGAGCCAAGGGCGGCGGACAGCAGGGCGCGGTCCTGCTCGTCCACTTGATTGTCGTTGTTGAGGTCGCCCAGGGTAAAGGTGGCGTCGCCTGTGCCCACAATGAGGTGGTGGGCGTATTCCTCCATGGCGAAGGTCTCCTCATAGGGTACGTATCCCGTGCCGGTGAAGCGCAGAGTGTACATTCCCTGGGGCAGATCGTCCACCGACAGGTCCAGATAGCTGGGCCATTCGCTGTACAGCGGCCCGCCGGAGGCGTCCCGCAGGGATACCTGGGCGGTATAGCCGCCCGGCAGGGACGTGGTCCCGGCACTGGTCAGGTTGATGGAGCCCAAAGAGGCGCCTCCTTTGAGGAGCTCCGCCTTGACCTGCCGCTTTTGCAGCACAGCCAGGGACTGGTCATAGTCGATCCGCACTGTGGCGGAGATGCTGCCGGTGACAGCCTCCGCCGCTGCGCGGGCCGTGGGAGCCAGCGGCGGCAGCAGGGAGAGCAGCATCGCCGCAGCCAGCAGAACTGGCCCCAGCCTGGATCTTCTCTGTCTTTTCATGGTAGTTTCCTCCCGTTCAATCTTGGGTGAGATGATGCAGCCTAAATTATACCAAGTTTGGGCCGAGTTGGCAATGGGGATTTGCGAGAGAAGCGGCCAAGAAAGCTTTGCAAACGTCAAGGGGACTTTAGACATTTCGATGCTGGAACGTACACGCATCTGGTATCGCATTCGCCGGTTCGGTATATGCATCCTTTGGTGTTTTTGTTATAATTTTCTTCACTCATTCAATTATCGTGTTTTTTCTGCCTCATATTATTGACACAAACGGGGGGCGCATGATATTATGACACAGATTTTTCTATGGACGAGGAATCGGTCAATATGGAGGGCAGGCATATGGTTTATTCAGGGGGACTTTTAGAACGAACTGGGGAGGTCGCTCCAACCGCCGAGGTCCATGAGCAGCACAGCGGTATGCGAAGTGTTCAGAATCTGGAGGCCGTCATCAATGAGGGGCTTCGCGTCGCCTTGTTGGAGGGGACGCCGGATCAGTCGCTGGAGGTACTGCTGGAGCACTTGGGAAAAGCGCTGAACGGGGAGCGGACTTATATATTCGAGCAGAACGAGTCCGGCGGAGATGACAATACCTACGAATGGGTGGCCGACGGGGTGGAGCCGGAAAAGGAGAACCTGCAAAACGTCTCTCCGGATGTGTGCGCAAGCTGGTATCGGAAATTCGGCGTCGGCAAGCATATCGTCATTGAAAGCCTGGAGGATATTCGGGAGACGGAGCCGCTTCAGTATGAGAACCTGAAGCGGCAGGGTGTTCATTCCCTTGTGGTGGTCCCCCTGTATGACGGCAAAAAAATTATCGGATTTTATGGTGTGGACAATCCCCCTGTGAAGGCGCTGGAATACACGTCGAATATGCTCCAGACTGCGGCGTATTTTATCGTATCCTCCCTGAAACGCCGCAACCTGGTTCGGGAGCTTCAAAAACGGAGCTATAACGTGCTTCACGCCCTCAGTGTGGACTATTTGGGCATCTACGAGGTGAACTTCGACACGGGCGAATGTCAGGTTTATCGCAGCAGCGAGCAGATGGGCGCGGATTGGGCCGCCTATTTTCAGGACGGCTATGCGGCGGCTATGGATCGGTATATTTCCGAGTATGTGGTTCCCCGGGATCAGGAGCGGCTCCGTGCTGTGACGAAAAAAAGCTATGTGCTCGCCCGGCTTAGAACCAAGAAGAAGTTTTCGGTCCGATACCAGGTAAAAGACAGTTCCTCCGGACTAAAGCATCTGGAGCTCCATTTTTCTGCCACTGAGAATACAGTGACAGAGAACTGCGCAATTTTCGCACAGCGAGATGTTAACGCCCTTGTGGAGCAGGAGGAGAAATACAAGCTGGAGGCACGGCAAAGTCTGGAGGACATCCTGGAGGGAGCCCGGACCGGAATCTGGACGATTGAGCTGGAGGATGGGTGCCCGCCTAGAATGTACGCAGACCGGACCATGAGGATTCTCTTGGGCGTGCCGGAGGAAATCAGGCCGGAGGAGTGCTACCGGCATTGGTTCAAAGGCATCGAGCCGGATTATGTGGAGATGGTGGAGGAAACTGTACGGGAGATGCTGAAAAGCGGACGGTCCGAAGTGGTTTATCCCTGGAACCACCCGGAGTTGGGGAAAATTTATGTCCGCTGCGGCGGAGTGCTGGACAAAACCTTCAAAAAATCCGGCGTCAGCCTGAATGGATACCATCAGGACATCACAGAGACCATGGTGACGAGAAAGAAACAGGAACAGTCCATCATGGAGCTCCTGGAGCGGGTGAGGCAGGCAAACTCGGCAAAAAGTGAATTCCTTTCCCATATGTCCCATGATCTCCGCACACCTATTAACGGGATTCTGGGAATGCTGGCCATTTTGGAAAAATGCCAGAACGACCCTGAGCGGCAGAGGGAGTGCCGAAAGAAAATCCGTGTGTCAACAGAGCATCTTCTGTCCCTGGTGAACGATGTGCTGCAGGTCAGCAAGCTGGAGAGCGGAAGGCCTGCGGCGGTGGAGGAGCCCTTTGACCTTCATGATACGCTGGAAGATTGTATCACGATTCTGTCCCCTCTGGCGGAGGAGCGGGGAATTCGGCTGGAGCTGGATGATTCCGAGCTGCGGCATAGCAGAGTTGTTGGAAATCCGCTGCATTTGAAACAAATCCTGACGAATGTCATTGACAATGCGCTCAGATATAACCGGCCTCATGGCGCCGTCTTTGTCCGGGCAGAGGAGACCGCCTTTCAAGATGGCGTAGCACGCTGCCGGTTTGTGATCGAGGATACCGGGATCGGCATTGGAGAGGATTTCATGCAGCACATCTTTGAGCCTTTCACACAGGAACACCAGGACGCGAGAACAAACTATAACGGTGTTGGGCTCGGCATGTCCATCGTAAAGAAACTGGTCGATCAAATGAAGGGAACGGTTGAGATAGACAGCCGGATCGGCTCGGGGACTGTAATTCAGATTACGCTTTTCGTTCAAGTCGATGATACGGAGAGCGGAGCGGCTTCAGATGACGTTTGGAATATGCCGGACAATATTGCCGGGATGCGTGTGCTTCTGGTGGAGGACAACGAGATCAACTGTGAAATCGTGGAGTACATCCTTCGGGATGCGGGCGTGGAGGTCGTGACGGCCAACAACGGAAAAGCCGCCGTGGACGCATTCACAGCGGCCGAACCGGGGGCGTTTGACTGTGTGCTTATGGATTTGATGATGCCGGTCATGAGCGGATATGAGGCGGCGCGGGTGATTCGCGGCCTGGACCGGAGGGATGCGGAAGCCGTGCCCATCATAGCTTTGTCGGCCAACGCATTTGACGAGGATATTGCGCTGGCAAAGGATGCCGGGATGAATGAACACTTGGCAAAGCCGGTGGATATCCGTAAAATGTTCCAGGTTATGAGCCGGCTGAAAGGCTGACAGATTCGATAAACGGATTCTGGATTGCTTGATAACTTAGAACCTGTATTCACAACCGTTGAACGCCGTGTGGCCAGTGTTTTCCCGCCATAGTGCGTTCTTGCAATCCGTCAGAATTGCTGCCGTGGACCGCCCTGCGGCGCCTCACGGGAGAATCTCCTTGTCTGACGGGAACAATCCTCGTCCATCCGTTATACCACGGGTATGATTACAGGTTCTTACATGTGAAATCTATGGAGATGGATAAAATATGAAAAACAAGTCTTTGCCGCGTTCTTTCAAAATCAGCATAGCGGTGATAATTTGTTTCACCATTTTCGTATTTTCCTTTCTGGGAATATCCATTCACACCATGAGTGAAAATACGATTGAGGATATCGGCACCGCTTACATGGCCGGAATGAATGAGCAGGTATCTTTACATTTTGAAACGATTATTGAACTCCGCCTGACAATGGCGGAATCCATCGCGCATATTGCGGCAGGAGATGGAAATTCCGGCTATGGCGAAAAGGAAGAAATTGAATACGGCGCAAGAGCAAGGCACTTTTTATGCGCCGCCTTATATTCGTCAGATGGCGAAATTGAAATGATTTATGGCGATCCTGTGGAGCTCAAACACCCCGAGCCGTTTTTAGAAAGTTTGCGGAACGGGGAGCGAAAAACGGCGTCCGCAGTTGACAGCAGCGGGGACGGTGTGATTTTGTTCGGCGTCCCCTGTGAATATCCCATGTCCGGCGGAACCAGCAGCCTTGCCATGGTTGTAGGGCTTTCTACCAAATATATGGGTGAAGTCCTTTTCCTCGATTCAGACACTTCATTGATCTATTCTTTTGTCATACGAAAAGACGGCAGCTACGTTGTTGGAAACGAGGACGAGGCGCACGTAAATTATTTTGACAGGCTTACCAGTGTTTTTGAAGGTCAGGGCAAGGAAGCTGCTTTTTACATTGAGCAGCTGACTAAGGCCATGAGCTCCAATGAAGAGTATTCCGCCATTCTGAAAAATGACGAATCACGCCGTCACCTGTATTGCACCAGCCTCCCCTATTGTGATTGGTATTTGGTGACGGTCCTTCCCTTTGATGAGCTGGATTATGCGATTGCGGGGATGAGCCGTCATTGGCTTACCATTGTATACGCCGCTTCTTTTGCGGTAATCGCTATGCTCCTTTACATATTCTTTCAGTATTTGGGGTTGTTCAGAAACCAGGTATCTGAATTGAAGCGCATGAACATAGAAATGGATACGGCTCGGAAAGATGCAGAAAGGGCTAGAAAAGAGGCGGAGCAGGCCAATATGGCCAAGCAGGACTTTCTTTCCAGCATGAGCCACGATATACGCACACCTATGAACGCCATCATTGGGATGACGTCGTTAGCCATAGACAATGCAAATAATTCGGGGCAAGTTCAGGATTATCTGCGTAAAATTGCACTGTCCAGCAAGCATCTGCTGGGACTGATCAACGACGTATTGGATATATCTAAGATTGAAAGCGGTAAAATGGCGCTGAATATTGAGCAAGTGTCGTTAAGAGAGGTAATGGACTGTATTGTCAATATTATGCAGCCTCAGGTCAAGGCAAAAAATCAGCACTTCAACGCAGTTGCTTACGAAATCCTTTCGGAAGATGTGCGCTGTGACAGCGTGCGGCTGAATCAGGTGCTGATCAACCTGCTGGGAAACGCCGTCAAATTTACGCCGGAAAACGGCTCGATCCAAGCGGCGGTGTACCAAGAGGCACTGCCGGAAACGCCTTCCCGCGTCCGTACACATTTCCTGGTAAGCGATACGGGAATTGGTATGTCAAAAGAGTATCAAAAGGTAATATTTGAATCTTTCAGCAGAGAGGACAACACTCGGGTGCGGAAAACTGAGGGTTCCGGGCTTGGAATGACGATTACCAAATATATTGTAGACGCGATGGACGGCGATATTTCCGTCCGCAGCGAGCAGGGCAAAGGCAGTGAGTTCCATGTTGTTCTTGACTTGGAAAAGGCGGCGGAGCATGAGATGGATACGGTGCTCCCGTGCTGGAATGTACTGGTTGTTGACGGTGATGAGCGGCTATGTACCAATACGGTTCATGTTTTGGAGTCTATCGGCGTCCGCGCCGAATGGTGTGTGAGCGCTGAACAGGCAATGGACCGGATTGCTGATAGCCGCTGTCAGCTGGTCCTTTTGGGATGGAAATTACCGGGTATGAATGGAGTTGAGGCCGCCCGTACAATCCAATCAAATTTTGGTGAAGACCGGCCGGCGACGATGCTCATGGCCTGCGATTGGAGCGAGATAGCAGACGAAGCCAGAGAAGCGGGGATTTCCGGATTTATATCCAAACCACTGTTTAAGTCTACTTTATTCGACGCACTAAGCGCGTTTGCTGGTACTGGTGTTGAAGAGGCTGCCGGCGCTGAAAAGGCAGTTGATCTGGTGCTTCGGGGGAAGCATATTTTATTGGCGGAGGATAACGAACTTAACTGGGAAGTGGCAAAGGAAATGCTCGCTGTCCTTGAAATGGAATTGGATTGGGTTGAAAACGGACAAAATTGTGTTGCGAAATTTGAAAAATCCCCGGTGGGGTATTATGACGCGATTCTTATGGATGTGCGAATGCCCATTATGGACGGCTATGAAGCGACTGCGGCTATCCGTGGGCTGGAACGTAAGGACGCGGATATTCCCATTATCGCAATGACTGCCGATGCGTTTTCAGAAGATATTCAAAAGTGTTTGGAGTGCGGCATGAATGACCATTTGGCAAAACCAATTGATATTCAGGCTGTCGCCTATAAGTTAAAAAAGTATCTAAAATAATGAAGGGTGTACGGAGGCAGGATAATTATAAGCAGAACCAGAACGCAAAGCTGGCAGCATAACGCAGGATAAGGTTTTGCTGCTTTGTACCAACTTGCGCAACTTCCAGTTGATCGGGCAGTCATCCACGGGTGGCTGACTGCCCACTTTGAATATTTTGACGAATGGTTTAGCAAATCCGCTTTCAGCAACACCAATCTGAAAAGAGAGATCAAAAATGCCGTAAAAGCCTTGATAAATAAGGCTTTTACGGCATTTTAGAACTTCTAAAAAGATAGTCAAGAAATAAACCGACGCTTAAACGACTCTAGCTGCATCGTTTCGCCGCCGTTGAGACGGGAAGCCTCGGCGGCCAAGGCCATGACATGGCTCTCCACAGAGGCGTCGATGCCCGTGAGGACCTCGTCACCGCCGGAGGCAATCAAATCGCAGAGCTGGCCCACCAGCCCTGCGTCGCCGCCGCCGTGGCCGGCGAACTCACTCTTCTGGTCGTCAAGATGGAGGACCTCCTCTCCACAGCCAAAGCGGCGGACGATCAGCTCGTTGCGTTCCAGATCGCCCTCAATCTCTCCCAGGGTGCCGGTGAGCTTGATGGTGCGGTGGCAAGTCTCGGTGAAAGCGGTCATGGTGAAGGTCGCATGGATGTTGTCGGCGAACTCCATACTCACCGTTTGGTGGTCCACCACATCGTTGTCGCAACGGTACACGCATCGACCATAGGGGCCGGTCAGCAGGGCCTCCCGCAGGGTCTCCTCCGTGGGCGGGCCGCCGGTGACCACGTTGTTGGGCCAGCCGGTCTTACCGCTGCGGATGCCGCAGTGAGTGCCTGTAATGTAGATTTTCTCCGCGTCGTAGATGCACCCGTCCTTGCAGGCGCAGTCCGCCAGACAGCGCTCCCCCGCGCCTTCAGGGGCACGCTCCGGACGGAAGTGGTCCAGCGTGCCGAAGCTCTGGACTTTCAGGCACCGCTCTCCCGCCAACCAGCGGAGAATGTCCATATCGTGGCAGCTCTTAGCAAGAATCATGGGGCTGGTCTCGTCGCTTCGCCGCCAGTTGCCACGGACAAAGCTGTGGGCGTGGTGCCAATAGGCCACATGCTCCACCGCATCAATGGTCTCTAGCTTGCCGATCTCCCCGCGGCGCAGCAGATCGTGGAGCGCCGCGTAAAAGGGCGTATACCGCAGAACGTGGCATACCACTACAATGCGTCCCGTCTCATGGGCCTTCTGCTGGAGCTGCAGGCACTCGCGCAGATCCGGGGAGATGGGCTTTTCCAGCAGAACATGGTAGCCCTTGTCCAGGGCCTTCAGGGCGGCGGGCACGTGCTGGCGGTCCTGGGTGGCAATGAGCATCACGTCTGCCAGTTTTGGCTGGGACAGCAGCTCCTCGTCAGAGGAGAAACACGTATCCTCCGGCACGCCGTACCACTCCCGCAGCAGGGCCAGACGGCCCGGGCGGCTGTCCGCCCCCGCCACGATCTGCATCTTCTCCGGGTGGTGTTTCTGGTAGGAGGCGTAGGCCTCCAGGCCGCGGCTGCCACAGCCGCAGATGGCAAAGGTAATGGGCATATCTTTTCCTCCTTCTCACCCGCCCCTTCTCCATGGGCGGGCGGCGTTTCTTCTATGTATCTATTTTTTAGACGCGGACAGATTGGCGATTTCCGTCATGAGCTCGTCCACTAGGCGCTCTTGGGGTACCTTGCGGAGAATCTTCCCCTTGCGAAAGATTAGACCTTCCCCTTTTCCGCCGGCAATGCCCACATCGGCACAGGCGGCCTCGCCGGGACCGTTCACCGCGCAGCCCATGACTGCCACGGTGATGGGCAGGGTGCAGTCCGCCAGGCGGCGTTCCACCTCCCGCGCCATAGGGATCAGATCGATGTTGGTCCGGCCGCAGGTGGGGCAGGCAATGATGTTAGGGCCCTCCTGCCGCAGTCCGGCGGCCAGGAGAATCTTCTTCGCCGCGTATACCTCCTCCTCCGGGTCCGCCGTCAGAGTCACCCGCAGGGTGTCCCCAATGCCCAGGCACAGCAGTCCGCCAATACCCATGGCAGACTTGACCACACCCATAGAGGGCGTTCCCGCCTCGGTAACGCCCAGGTGCAGAGGATAGGGACAGCGTTCGCTTAGCAATCGGTAGGCACCCATGGTCACCGGTACTGAAGAGCATTTCACCGAGATACAGATATCCGTGAAATCAAATTTTTCCAACAGGGAGACATGGCCCAGGGCGCTCTCCGCCAGGGCCTCCGACGTGGGGCCGCCGTACTTTTTGAGGATCTCCCGCTCCAGGGAGCCGCCGTTGACTCCCACGCGGATGGGGATGCCCCCTGCACGGCAGGCGTCTGCCACGGCCTTTACCCTGTCCTCGCCGCCGATGTTGCCGGGATTGATACGGATTTTGTCCACACCTTGGGCGGCACACTCCAAGGCCAGCTTATAGTCGAAGTGGATATCCGCCACCAAGGGGATGTGAATCCGGGATTTGATCCGGCCGATGGACTGTGCCGCCGCTATGTCGGGCACGGCCACGCGAATGATCTCGCAGCCGGCCTGCTCCAGACGGAGAATCTGCTCTACCGTGGCGGGGACGTCGTGGGTCTTGGTGCTGCACATGGACTGGATAGAAACCGGTGCGCCGCCGCCTATAGGCACGCCGCCCGCGTGTATCTGTTTTGTCATGGTGCAGTCCCCCTTCCAAACAGTCTCATAATATCATTGAAGGTAACAAACAGCATCAGCGCCATCAGAAGCGCCAGGAAGATCATGTTGATGACAGCCTCGTACTTGATGGGGATTTTTTTGTTCAGAAGCTTCTCCGATATAGCGGAGATGACCAGGAAAATGATGTGGCCGCCGTCCAGAGCGGGAATGGGCAGCAGGTTCATAACCGCCAGGTTCACCGTGATCATCGCGCCGAAATAGGCAATGTTCAGCAGCGCGTCGGTAAAGCTGGCGCTCTGGGCCCCGATCTCGCCGATGTTGGAGACGATCCCCACCGGGCCGGTGAGCTCGTTCACCCCTGCGCCGCCTGTGAACAGCATCTGCAAGCTGTACCAGACGATGCGGACGAAGTCCACCGCCGTGTACCACGTATACCGCAGCCGTGCGCCCAGGGTGGCCTCCAGCACAATGGAGGAGCGATAGAAGCCGTAGCCCTCGTAGGGATTGCCCTCGCTGTCGCTGAAGGTCCCCACGGCCAGATCCTCAAAGACCACCTTCTCCCCGTTGCGCAGGACCACCATATCAATGGGCTGCCGGTTGGCCAGGCGGATGAGGAGGTCGATGTCGTTGGCCAGATAGATGCGGGAGCCGTTGATGGAATAGATCACGTCCCCCTCCAGCAGCGGCGCGCCGTTGACTGCCGCGAACTCCGGGGCGCAGCCTGCCGCCACGGGGACCAGGAAGCCGCTGGCAAAGCAGTTGACTACCAGAAGAATCGCAACGCCCAACAGGAAATTCATGAAAGCTCCGGCGGCAAAGACGAACACCTTTTTCCAGAACCCCTGCCTGCTCAGGCTGTGGGGGTCGTCGGAGGCCTCCTCCTCGCCCTCCAGGGCGCAAAAGCCCCCGATAGGCAGGGCGCGGAGGGCAAAGGTGGTCCCATTCTTCCCCTCCTTGCGCCATATCTGGGGCCCCATGCCGATAGCAAACTCGTGGACCGTCACGCCGCACAGGCGGGCGGCGATGAAGTGGCCCCATTCGTGGATGGCGATCAATATGCCGAAGAGAAGAATGGCGATAATAATATACATGGTCTTACCTCATATGGGGAGATTTTGGGCAGGACAGAGCTGTCCCAGCCACTGAACGGAGGCACACAGCCCCTCCGCCGTTTTGGTCTCCAGAACGGCCCGACCGCCGCAGGACACAGCTAGGGACAGGTACTTTTTGACGTCAATCTCCCCCGTCCCTAGGGGCAGATGATTTTTCCGTCCGGCCGCGTCGTGTAGGTGGAAGTGGGTCAGACGCTGCCGGCGGCGCAGGATTACGGGCTCATCTCCGCCGCCGATGCTGTGATTGTGGCCGACGTCGAAAGTCAGGGCAAAGTGCGGAGCCTCCAGCAGCAGATCGATGGCCTGGGTCTGGAAATCCGTAAATCCGCTGCTGTTTTCTATGCAGAGCTTCACCGGCGCGCCGTCCATCGCCGCCTCGCACCGGTCACGGAAGCGGCATATGTCCGACAGATACCTCTCTCGGTACGCATCAAAAAGAAAAACCTTTTGGTCCGGCAATGTAAAGTATACGCCTCGGGACAAGTGCATATTCAAAATGGGCGAATCCAACGCCCGCGCCAGGCAGATCGCATCCAGGGCCGTGTGGGTATACGCCTCCGCGATCCGTGGGTTGAAGTCCGCCGGGTTCAGGTTTTCGTCCAGGTGGAGGGTGAAGTAAAGACGAAATTCCTCCGCCAACTTTTGCAGGCGGGAGGGATCGATCCGGTCTGTCTGGTACTGGGGCAGATTCATGTTCAGCTCGACGAATTGCAGCCCCAGTTCTCGGCACAGACGGGCGCAGTCCTCCGGCGAGCGCAGTTCGATCAGAGTGGGCATCCCCAGATCGATCATTTTACCGCCTCCTTAACGCACTCCCGGGCTCGCCGGTCCGCGTCCAAAATCTCCTCCATGGCGGGACGGCTGACACAGGGGACCGCATCCAGGGCGCGGGCCACGAGGTCCGGAATCTGTCCGAGAGTGATCTCCTCCCGGCAAAACAAGTCCACCGCCTCCTCGTTGGCCGCGTTGAGTACCGCACAGCTGCTTCCGCCTGTCCGGGCGCAGTCCATGGCCATACGCAGGCAGGGGAACGCCTCCAGGTCCGGCGGCGCGAAGGTCAGGGGAGGACAGCTGAGCAGGTCTAGGGGCGGCAGCTGGGATGCCCCCCGGTCCGGGTAGGTCAGCGCATACCGGATAGGCAGGCGCATGTCCGGCGTACCCATCTGGGCCAGCACCGCGCCGTCCCGGAACTCCACCATGGAGTGGATGATGCTCTGGCGGTGGATCACCACGCTGACCTGGTCCGGCGTCACCCGGAACAGGCGCATGGCCTCGATGAACTCCAGGCCCTTGTTCATCAGGGTGGCGCAGTCGATGGTGATCTTCTCCCCCATAGCCCAATTTGGGTGGCGGAGGGCGTCGGCCTTGGTTTTCTTTCCGACCTCCTCCCGGCTCAGGCCGAAGAAGGGTCCGCCGGAGCAGGTCAGGATCAATTTTTTGATCTCCCCCCGGTCCCGGGACCCTTGCAGGCACTGGAAAATGGCGGAGTGCTCGCTGTCCACGGGGATGATCTCCGCCCCGTACCGCTTCGCGGCATCCATCACCAGCTCCCCGGCGCAGACCAGGGTTTCCTTGTTGGCGAAGGCCACCCGCTTGCCTGCCTCAATGGCGGCCATGGTGGGCCACAGCGCCGCCGTGCCCACCACGGCGGTGACCACCGCCTCGCTCTCCGGCAGGGAGGCTGCCCGCCGCAGGCCGTCCAGGCCGTAAGCTATCTCGACGTCCAGCCCCGCCAGCCGCTTCGCCAGCTCCAGTGCGGCCTCCAGTTCGTTCACCGCTACCAGCTGGGGGCGGAACTCCCGAGCCTGCTGCTCCAGGAGGTCGATACTGTTTCTTGCCGTCAAAGCGGCGACTCGGATGCCCTGCTCCCGGCAGACGTCCAGCGTCTGCCGCCCAATGGAGCCGGTGGAACCCAAAAGAGAGATCGTCTGTACCATATGTTCTCCTTACCGGTCAAAGTTTCTTGAAAAGCCGCGCACTCCAGAACTCCATGCCCAGCTCGTCGATGTAGAAATGGAGGATCGCCCGGAAATTTTTAGTGGCCGTGCCCAGTGTGATGAACTCCGCCTCCGGCCGGACAGCTTCCTCCGCATACCGGAACAGCGCGGAGCCCACGCCCCGAGAACGGTAGGCGGGCTTCACGTAGAGTTCCTCCACCTCAAAGCAGGCGGTCCCCTCCGACATAACTGAGCTTGTGCCTTTCGCTTTTTCCAGCTTTCCGAAAAGGCAGCCAATGATCTCGCTCTTTTCCTCCGCAAGAAAAATGCGGTTTCCCTCCAGGTCCTCGATTCCGTTCCTTCGGTAGCCGTGAGAGATGTTCTCCGCCTCCCAGTCCACGGACAGTGCGATCAGCTCCCTTGCTATGGAGCCACAGAGCTTGACTTCCCTAATCTCCAATCCATATACCCCCAGAAAGATCAATGAGCAGCTTACCGTATTCCCAGAATCTGCATCAGCGCCGCCAGGGTAGGGGCCACGAACAACACGCTGTCAAACCGGTCCAGAACTCCGCCGTGGGCCAGGAAAATCTTTCCGTAGTCCTTCACGCCGAACTCACGCTTGATAAGAGAGAAGCTCAGATCTCCAATCTGGGCCACCACGCCGCAGAACAGCGCCAGAAGGGCCATGGAGCCGTAGTGGATATTTCCTCCGAACCAGCGGTTCATCACCCAGGCGAACACCAGACCGCACAGAACATTGCCCACCAGTCCGCCGATGGAGCCTTCAACCGTCTTCTTAGGGCTGACTTTGGGGGCCAGCTTGTGTTTGCCGATGGTCAGACCCGTAAAATAGGCGAAGGTGTCGCAGGCAAAGCTGAGGATAAAAGGCAAAAGCAGATAACCCCTGTGTCCCCCCAGCCCGAAGATACGGAAAAAGGAGCTGAAGGCGTAGGGGATCATAATCGCGCCGAATATCCCCGCCATCAAATGGGCCACCTTAATCTCCCCCGCCTTATACACCGCCGTGGCGAAGGCCAGCAGGATATACAGCATCAGACAGGGGATCAGCCAATCAGCCAGCGCCCAGCAGCACAGCACCGCCCACACAGCAAACGTCACCGTCATCTGGCACAGCAGCCGGTTGGCCTCCATGGCTCCCACACACTTCATCAGCTCATATGCTCCCACGCCGGAAAGCGCGGCCAGCGATGCAGCGGTCAGCCACTCCGGCCCCCACAGCACAATATACAGCAGGGCGGGCACACCCACCGCCGCCACCAAAAGCCTAGATTTCATGCTATCCCTCCTACAGTCCGCCGTACCGGCGGGAGCGGCGCTGGTAGGACGCGATGGCCCGGTGGAGCTCCTCTTTGGAAAAGTCCGGCCACAACACGTCAGTGAAATAAAATTCGCTGTAGGCGCACTGCCACAGCAGGAAATTGCTCTGCCGAAGCTCCCCTCCGGGGCGGATGAGCAAATCCGGGTCCGGAATGCCGGCAGAGTAGAGATAAGAGGACAGCTTTTCTGCCGTCAGGTCCTCCGGCCGGACAAGACCGATGCGGCAGTCCTCCGCGAAGCGCCGGGCGGCGTGAACCAGCTCGGCGCGGCCGCCGTAGTTGATGCAGATGCTGCACAGACAGCCCGTGAGACGGTCGGAGATGGCGTTGCACCGGTCCACCAGGTCCTTCAGCTCCTGGCTGAGGGGGGTCATATCGCCCATGAAGCGAAGACGCACGTTGTCCCGTTCCATGGTATCGATGGCCTCCAGCAGGTACTTTTTCAGCAGCACCATGATGGTGTCCACCTCGTCCTGCGGCCTCTTCCAATTCTCCGTGGAGAAAGCATAGACCGTCAGATACTCAATGCCGATGTCCCGGCAGTAGGTGGCGATGGTGCGGAAGGTCTCCGCGCCTACCCTGTGTCCGGCGGTGCGGGGCAGGCTCCGGCCTCTGGCCCAGCGGCCGTTGCCGTCCAGTATAACAGCGATATGGCGGGGCAGTCGGCTGAAATCCACCTGCCCCGCCGTATCGTTTTTTTTCTTCCCAAAAGAAAAAATCATGTGTTCCTCGCTCTGCGGTACTTACACCGCCAGCAGTTCCTTTTCTTTCTTGGCCAGCAACTCGTCGATCTCCTTGCACATATCGTCAGTGAGCTTCTGGATGTCCTTCTCAGCGATCTTCATATCGTCCTCAGTGATTTCGCTGGCCTTCTTCTGTGCCTTGAAATCCTCTACCGCATCCCTGCGGATGTTGCGGACGGCCACCTTGCCGCCCTCGGCATACTTGGCAATCTGCTTGACCAGCTCTTTGCGGCGTTCCTCGGTCAGCTGAGGGAAGGCCAGACGGATGATCTTGCCGTCATTCTGGGGGTTGATGCCCAGGTCGGATTCCTGAATTGCTTTGCAGATCAGCTTCACTGCCCCAGCGTCCCAGGGCTGGATGGTCAAGGTACGGGGGTCGGGGGAGCCGACGGAGGCAATCTGGTGGATGGGCGTGGGGGTTCCGTAGTAATCCACCATGATCCGATCCAGCACGGCTGCGTTGGCCCGCCCGGCGCGGACGGCGGCAAAATCCGCCGCTACGGAGGCAATGGATTTACGCATCCGTTCCTCGTAGGTTTTCAGTTCACTTTTCATTTTGTTGTATCCTCCTTCACGATCGTTCCTATCTTCTCGCCTTTCAGCGCACGGATAATGTTATAGGGGTCCTTCAGTGCAAAGAGCAGCACGGGGATGTGATTGTCCATGGCCAGGCTGGAGGCGGTGGAATCCATGACGGCCAAACGCTGTGCCAGGACTTCGTCGTAGGTAATGACGTCATACTTCACAGCGGAGGGATCCTTCGCCGGGTCGGCGCTGTATACGCCGTCCACATTTTTTGCCAGCAGGATCACATCCGCGCCGATCTCGGCGGCACGGAGCACGGCGGCTGTGTCTGTGGAAAAAAAGGGATTGCCTGTGCCGCAGCCGAAGATCACCACCCGCCCTCTCTCCAGGTGGTGGATGGCCCGGCCCCGAACGTAAGGCTCAGCCACAGCGCGAATCTCCAGCGCGGTCTGTACCCGGGCGGGCACGCCCTTCTGCTCCAGTACATCGGCTACCGCCAGGCAGTTCATGGCGGTGCCCAGCATCCCCATATGGTCGGCGCGAGTACGCTCCATCCGGCCGCCGCCATCCTTCGCTCCCCGCCAGAAATTCCCGGCGCCAATAACGATGCCAACCTGTACGCCCATCTCGACGGCCTCTTTGATGACATCACACACCTGACCGATGATGGAGAAATCCAGACCAGTATGCTTCTCCCCCGCCAGGGCCTCGCCGCTGATTTTCAGCAGGACACGTTTATATCTCGGTTTTTCCATAGGCTCCTCTCCCTCTGATCGTGTTTTCCGGGTTGTGTACTAGTTTCTATTCTAATATATTTCGGAGCATTTGAAAAGTAGAAATTGTAAATTTTTTGAAGAATGTGGGAAAGAGCGCCTCTCGGCCGGAAAAGATGGAAATGGGCGGGACCCACAATGCCGTTAAGTAAGCTCAGAAAATGGCCTACCTCTAAAATACTGGATAGTGTCTACACAAGATACGGGGATTGCGGTAGAATGGAAATATCATAAAAAGACAGGAGACAGAAAGATGGATGCATCCTATCACAGATACGACATAAACAATAAAGTATGGGAGTTGCTTGACAATGTCATTAAGTTAAGGATTTTCCGTACCCGAAAAAAGGCCCACCACCTTTTCTATAAAGAAAGGGTGGTGGGTATTTCATGACATCTCTTTCATCGGAGGACAGAAGTCGGTCTGTCAGAATCTTTCTGGCGCCATCCGGACACGGCTGGTATCAATTGATAGAAAGTCAGACGTAGGAAGATTGCGCGGGTCCTGCCGCAGCAGGTACTCAAACCGTGTGATTTGCTCACTGGTGAATAATGGCACTATTGCGTTGGGGTACTGCAACTGGATTTCGAACGGGCTGATTCTGGAAATGAGGAAGGGGTTGTTTTCTAAGATAGACGGTATCGCCCACTTTGTAGGCTGGTTCCAGCAGTTTTTGGTCAATAGCGGGACTGACGCTTTCCGGATGTTCCGGTTCAGAAATGTTCTCTGAGGCCTGCTCATGGAGAAAGTCGTCTAATTCCTGCTGATAAAAGGCGCGGAGAATGAGGGCAATCAGGTTCCAGGTCATGGAATTTCTACTTATTGGGGCATACAAAAGGGAGTGTCCAAACTAAAGCTATTATGATATAATAAGGCAATATGAGAAAACAAACGATAGAGGCATGGAAGAAATGCCCGAAATGCGGAAAGCTTGAAAACCAGGTGAAGGCAGGGCGCAACAGCTCGGGGAGCCAACGCTGCAAGTGTAAGGAGTGCGGCATATATTACACCATCGAGCCCAAGCGCCATGGGTACCCTGAAGCAACCAAAGAACTGGCAATCAAAATGTACTACGGTGGAGTCAGCGGCCGAGGTGTTGGAAAAATTCTAGGAATGAACAAATCCAAGCCAAGCGTGACACTTCTATGATAAAAAAATCATAGGCTTTTGAGTAAAATTTAGAAAGGAAAATCGAATGAACTATGTTATTAGTACGTTTCCCTGCATTGATATACCGAATATGAAAATACTGCTGAAAAAGGCAATATGGGCGAAAGTCCGAGTAAAGGCGTTCCGAAAGAGATTCCTTTTTTGTTACCTGAAAGGAGGGCCGGAACATGGCCGCAGAAACATCCTTCGATTACTACTACAGCGATGAGAGTAGTCTGATTGTTTTGCTTTCGTCATCTGTAGGATTGTCAAACAAGTTGGACGAGGAACTCAAATGGAAGCAGACCGCAAAAAGGGTGATGGCAGGAAAGTAGACAATGGCTCTACAATTCTTAACTTGACATTTAATTTCGGTCTAATACAAGGTGAAGGTGACCAGCACGGAGCAACAAAGTGTCCGGGTTGTAGTTGCCACGGATGCCATCTATGCTTGCTCCTTGTAAACTAATAAATAATAGTAGAGGCTGCACAAGAAAGCGAACCATGCAAAATGTCGCTCGACTTGCCGCTGGAAATATGGTATATTAGGGACAGCCGTCATTGTTTTCACTCCTGCCCAGCTGGGAAAATTTGGCGGCGCGACGGCTCTGGGGAGCCGCTTGTCCCGTAAAATCTGACGGAGGTATGATATGGGCTACACAAGGTTAAACGTTCAAGCGAGGGTATACGACGGCTTCAGCTTGGAGGGGGCGGCGCTGACATTTCTTCGGGAGCGCTGCGAGAATCTGCGCTTCAGCGACGATAAGGAGGCGGAGGAGGCGCGGACCGGGAAAAATCTGGGGACCAGTCTGAAGAAGGGGGAGATTCCCTATAACCAGCAGATGGACGTGGACCGACTGTGCCTGGAAAACGCCCTGAGCCGCTTCCTGCGCTCCGGGCGGAAGGAGGACGCCTTTGACGTCTACTTCTGCTACCTGGAGATGTTCGTGGGGGAGTATACGAAGACCCGGCGGATGGTCGAGCTGCTCTCGGAATTTGAATCCAACGGCAGCGGTCTGCTGATGAAACACCGAGACCACTACGCCCACTCTGTCTATGTTTTTGCCCTGGGCCTGGCCATCTACCAGACCAGCGAGGCCTATCGGGAGGCCTACAGCCGCGCCTGCCCATGCAGGGACGATCCCGCCTGCCGCTTTCTGCGCTTCTGGGGACTGACGGCACTCTTTCACGATATCGGCTACCCCTTCGAACTTCCCTTCGAGCAGGTAGCCTCCTACTTCGAGGTGGATGGGGATAACCGGAGAATGCGCCCCTTTGTGGCCTATCGAGCACTGGATGACTTCGTGCGGATCGCTCCTCCCATCGCCAAACAGCTGTCGGCACTCTGTAGCGACGCTGCCTATGATACCACGGACGCGCTGTTTGCCGGCCTTCTCTCTGAAAGCCTCGGGGAAAAGTATGGTTTCACCGAATCCCAGATGCTCTCCATCCTCCAGCAGAAGCCCACGGAGCCCAACCGCTTTGGCCACTTCATGGACCACGCCTACTTCAGCGCTACGGTCCTATTCAAAAAGCTCTTCTGTGAGCTTAAATGTCCGATTGAGCGGGAGCACCTAGACGCGCTGACCGCCATATTGCTTCACAACAGTCTCTATAAATTCAGCGTCGCTCGCTATAAGGAGAAGGGCAGCATCCCGCTGACCGCCTCCGATCATCCGCTGGCCTACATGCTGATGCTCTGTGACGAGCTCCAGTGCTGGGACCGCACGGCCTATGGCCGCAACTCCAAGACGGAACTGCACCCCATGGACTGCCGGTTTGACCTCAGCGGCGGCGCCATCCGGGCCACTTATCTCTATGACAAGGGTGAGGCCGGCAAGATCGACGCCTACCATGCGGCCTGCGCCGAGTGGAAAAAGCGTGCCCCTGACCGCACAGACAGCGAGGCGCAGAAACCGCAGTTGAAAGCCTATGCTGGCATGTATGAGAGCGATGAAAACGGCGTTCCCATGTTTCAGGCTGATATTGCGCGCATCGTGGATCTGCGGGACATACCCCTGTCCGTCCGAACAGAGCTGGTGGAAAACAGGAGGCCGCGGTGCTGTCTCTCTGAAAGCAGTTTTCTTGGGCTCTACAATTTCGCCATTGCGCTGAATGCCCGCTGGGATAGCGGAGATTGGAAGCAGGCAAAGGCGGAGGGCCGGGAGACAGAGTTCCTGCAAAACGTGAAAAAACTGGAGAAGTACACCAGCGCCTTTGAGGATCTGTCCCTGGAGTACCAGCTCTACAATATCAACCAGGCCAAAGCCTTTGCCTGGTACATGGAGGAGATCAACTGCTTTTATACCGACCGGCCCGTGGGCTTCCAGCTGGTGGAGGCCCTCTCCGAGGATGAGTTGGCGGTCATCGGCCCCATGGAGCACCGGCGCTGGCTTCAGGAACACTACGACATGGGCTGGACCTACGGCTGTCCGGAGAAAGCGCAGCGAGATCTGGTCCGTCAGCACTGGGACATGATCCCCGGCTGGATCGGGGACTCCGTACCGGCGGAGCTGGCGGCAGAGAACTATGCCCGCTTGAAAAAAGAGGAGCAGGAGAAGGACACCGAGCCCATGGAGTGTATGCTGGCCATGCTGCGGATGTTCGACGGACTGCGCATTTACCGGCTGAAGCCTCAATAATAAATGAAGCAGCAAAGGGCTCGCGCCAAAATCGGGTACTGATAAGGAAGCACCCAACCCACCCACAGCCGAACCCTAGAAATCGAAAAGACAGGAGGCCGGAAGGCCGACACTCCGTAAAGAAGTGTCGGCCTTCCGGCAAACCTATAAAGAAATTCTATCTATTAGGACGGTATAGCTATGGCTACGCCGTCTTTTTCCGTTTGTCTGCAAGATGTTCCTGGAACAACTTCTCCATTTCCTTCGGGGAAGGAGCGCACCACAGGCCAATCGTGTTGTAATGAATATCCACTCTCTGATGCCGCTTGCCATCTATCTTCTCCGGCTTGGATACCACGATTTTGTCAATAAACTCGTGGACAATCTCAGGTGTCAGCTCCGTCAACCGTGTCACCTGTCTGGCCCGCTGGATGAACTTCTGTAAATCTCCGGCTTTGTCAGCGGTGGCGTTCAAGCTGGCCTCCAACTCTGGAATATCCGCTTTCAACTGCCGCTGTTCGCTTTCCAGCGATACCGTCAGGGTCGCGAACCGTTCCTCCGTAAGAAGCCCTTTCGATAAGTCCTCATAGCTCTTTTGGATAATACGGTCGATCTCTGCTACCCGCTGTT
This sequence comes from uncultured Oscillospiraceae bacterium, assembly GCA_910584045.1. Taxonomy (GTDB): domain Bacteria; phylum Bacillota; class Clostridia; order Oscillospirales; family Oscillospiraceae; genus Pelethomonas. The sequence continues at coordinate 39,806 of CAJTYO010000019.1, forward strand.
TAGACTTGTCCAGTTCACGGCGGCTCTCCGCCAACGCTTTCCTCTCTTGCAGACCGAAACGCTCCATCTGCTCCTGGGCAAACCTCGTCTCATAGACCTGGATGTACCACAACAATCTTTGCAGCCCCTCCAGCGCCAATCCCTCAATGACTTTCTCCCGGATATAGTGGGCGGAACAGACATCGGAATTGCCGCGGTAGGCGGAACAGAAGAAAAACGCCTGCTCCCGCTTGTAGTTGTTGGTGGCGCTGTATCCCAGTTTGCTGCCGCAGTCGGCGCAGTAGAGAAGCCCGGAGAACATACTCACGATGCCTGTCCTTGTGGGCCTGCGGCGGTGCTGGCGGAGGGTTTGAACAAGGGCGAAAGTCTCCCGGTCAATGATGGCGGGGTGGGTATCGGGGAAGATTTTCCATTCCTCCTGCGGCTTTTCCAGACGTTTCTTCAGCTTGAAGGACTGCCTGCAAGAGCGGAAATTCACCGTGTCCCCGGTGTACTCCTGCCTGTTCAGAATGTCCGCGACAGTAGCGGAACACCAGTTATGCGGGTATGCCGGGGGCTTACATTGTTGATCTCCGTTGTTCCGCCACTGTCGGAAAAGTTCTTGTTACAGCGGGAACAGCTCCAATATTCCTTGTTGCCTGTCTGGGTACAGGTTGCGTCCACGGCTTCATGGTGGGTCATGTTGTGCGTCAATGCGCTGCCGCTGGTAAAGGTGTCACTGTCATTGGTACTGACCTTGCCGCACTCGCAGCTTTTATAATAGGTTGCCGGATTTACGCAGTCAGCCGCAGATTTCAGGGCTTCCGGCTTGACCGTTTCCTGGTTATAGGCGTGGCTGGTTTCATCCGTTTTTCGATTGCATATTTCACACTCTTTCCAGTGGTTATTGTCATCAGTTACCCAATCACTAAAGCTGTGGGCTTCTTTTTCAAATTGATGATCGGTATTACTGCATCCGCTGATGCTGCATGGACGCCAATGCTGGGTGTCATTCGTTTCCCATCTGCTGGTGTCCTGGCCGTGGGCCGGGCCATAATTCGGTTTTCCGCCGCTGCCATTCTTCACAGTGGCACCCTGGCCGATCTCGATTTTATCGGTGGGGGATATGATCCCAGTGCCGCCCGTGCCGTTGCCCCAGCCCCCGCCAATATCCGGAGCCCCACTTGAGCCCCCGGTTGCGGTCACATCGCCGCCTGTGATGATAATATTGCCGCCGTTGCCGCCCTTGTCGCCCTGATACATATTGTTTAGAGCGCCACCGCCACCGATACCCGCGCCGCACTCGGTACTGGTTGCGGTTACGGTGCCGCCTGTAATGGTAATATCGCCGCCATCCCCGCCATACATAGCAGAATGCTCCGAACTCGAAACACCGCCACCGCCGATGCCCGCGCCATACTTGCTCGTAGCCGTTACCTCGCCGTCGTTGATGGTGATCGTGCCGCCGCTACCCGTTCTACCGCCGCCGATGCCCGCGCCGGATTCGGTACTGGTTGCGGCTACGATGCCGCCTGTGATGGTGATCTTGCCGCCTGAGCCGCGATTATTACCACCGCCGATACCCGCGCCGTCTCCACCTTTTGCGGTCACGTTGCCGCCATAAATGGTGATTTCACCGCCATCCCCACTGCTGCCGCCGCCGATGCCTGCTCCATTGTGAACGCCATCTGCGGTTATGCTGCCGCCATAAATGGCGATTACACCGCCATCCCCACTGTCGCCGCCGCCGATGCCTGCTCCAGAGGTACCGCCGTTTGCGGTTATGCTGCCGCCATAAATGGCGATTACACCGCCATCCCCACTGTCGCCGCCGCCGATGCCTGCTCCAGAGGTACCGCCGTTTGCGGTTATGCTGCCGCCATAGATGGTGATGGCACCGCCATCCCCCCTGTTGCCGCCGCCGATGCCTGCTCCAAAGGTACCGCCGGTTGCGGTTATGCTGCCGCCATAGATGGTGATGGCGCCGCCGGAAAATCCTTCATTGCTGCCAATACCTGCGCAATAGCCGGTCTTGTGGGTAGCGGTCAGCCTGCCCATGTCCTCACCTGTGGATTGAGCGTAAATTGTCAGGCTGTTGTCCCCGTTGACCGCGATACCGTTTTCCACAGTTAGCACACAGTTGTTCGTCAAAATCAGGTGAACGTCCCCGGTGACGGTGATCTGGCTGGAAACAGTAACGTCACCGCTGACAACATACCAACGTTCCTGTGTTGCATCGCCCCAAGATATGGTGCCTGTGTTGACTGGAATATAGTCGGAGCGGGTTCCGTTTTCCCAATTTTGTTTGCTGTCATCCCAGGCCAGATAAGAAACCTCCGGCATACTCAGCTTGGTGCCTGTAATGGTTCCGTCTCCTTCAAAAAATATATCGCCGGTGATGGTACCCTCATTGTGTATCGTTCCATTATTTTCAACAGTACCGTTGTTAGTAAGTTTACCGCTTGGTGAGATGGTCAATGTAGTTCCTTTGGGAATTGTCAGCTTTCCCCCGTATGAAACAGTAACATCTGTGGAAAGGGTTTGATCGCCATAAACCTTCCCCTCAGTGCCCAAGAAAATAATGCCGCCCCAATTTTCTTGATCGCTTGTATCACCAATGGGGTTTCCAGCCGAAGCCAAAATGACGGCTTTGCCATTTTCTCCAGTGGAGAAACTCCCGCTTCCGCTGGCATATCCACCGCCAATGCCCATACCATTGCCACTGATGGCGGTTACAACACCACCTGTAATCACGACTGTACTGCTGGGTTTCATGTTCCCTCCGCCGATACCGGCACCTCTATAACCACCCTCGGCCTTCACAATACCGCCGTTGATGGTAATAGCGCCGACATTACCTCCGGGATTATTGCTGTCACCGTTCCAGTCGCCACCACCACCAATGCCAGCAGCACAATAGCCACCCGCAGCGTTTATATCACCGCCATTGATCGTGATTGTACCAGAATTACTTCCCTGACCGCTGCCAATGCCGGCATAACTGCGCCCGCCTGTTGCGGACAACTTGCCAATCGCGCCGCTTGTTCCGTCCTGACCGTAGATGGTCAGGCTTCGGTTAGCATTGACGTTAATTCCCTCACTGGCGGTCAACTGGCAGCCATCGGCCAAAATTAGATGGACATCACTTCCGGTATTGATGCGGCTGTCAATTCTCACCGTACCATTCACCACATACCAACCGTTGCCCCATGTGGTGGTGGTGCTGTCTACCACGATGACGCCGTCTTGGGTCTTTTTATCGCCTTTTTCGTCCAAATACTCTACGCCGTCTACCGTACCCGCCAGCGGCGCAGGCAGCTCATTTTCAGTCTGCCCGTCCAGCGCCGCCAGCGCGTCCCGCGCCGCTTCAAGGCGGGCGGTGTCCAGCCGCAGGGCGTCCTCCTCGGACAGCTCCGCCCACGCCTCGCCAATGGCTTCAAGCTGGGCCTCCACCCCGGCCCGGTTTTCGGCGGTGATGTCCTCCGGGGCAGGGAGCGCGACAATCATGGCCTGCACCCGCTGGAGGGCGGTCTGCTCCGCCGCTGTCACGGTCACGGAAATAACAGGCAGCTCCACTTCCCCGGCCACCTCGTAGGCGGCGGGGAGGACGGGCGTGTAGACATACTCGCCGGGGGCGTTCGGGGCAAACTCCGGCTGGGCCTCCCAGATCACGCCGGGGATGGTGACGGGCTGAATGTCCGGCTCCTGTTTCTCAGCCGGTTCCAACTCATTCTCCACCATTGCTTCAGTCAGGGGGGCAAACGGCTCCCCGGTGCTGTCAGACGGGAGCTGTTCATCCTCCGGCCCGTCAGTTTGGGGCTGGTCGTTCTCCTGTTCCAATCCCTCCGGGGGAGGGATTACCGCCGTGTCGTCCTCTATCACATAGGCCCAGGCGGTCAGGCTGTCCGGCAGAACCGGCT
>CAJTYO010000020.1 GCA_910584045.1 uncultured Oscillospiraceae bacterium
GGAAGCGCAAGGGCCGTGGCGCCGGTACGGGCAACGGCAAGACCGCCGGCCGCGGTCACAAGGGTCAGAAGGCCCGCAGCGGCGGCGGTGTCCGCGTCGGGTTTGAAGGCGGCCAGATGCCTCTGGCACGCCGGGTGCCCAAGCGCGGGTTCAACAACATTTTCGCCAAGCCTATGGAGATCATCAACCTCAGCGCCTTGAACGCCTTCAATGACGGTGACACCGTCACCGCCGAGGCGCTTTTGAAGCGCGGCATCCTCAGCAAGTGCCCCTATGGCTACAAGGTGCTGGGAAACGGAAAGATTACAAAGAAACTCACGGTGGAAGCTTCCGCATTCTCCAAGTCCGCTCAGGAAGCGATTGAGGCGGCTGGCGGGAAGGCGGAGGTGAAGTAGCATGATCCAAACCATTCGCAAGGCTTGGGGTATCCCCGAGCTGCGGAAGAAGATCCTGTTTACCTTACTGATTCTCGTCATCTACCGCATCGGCAGCGCCATCCCCGTTCCCCATGTTAACGTGGATCTGCTGGGTCAATATCTGGACAACATGGGCACCACGATCCTGGGGCTGTACAACGTGATGAGCGGCGGTGCTTTCGCCCAAGCTACAGTCTTTGCCCTGGGTATCCAGCCTTATATCAACAGTTCCATTATTATCCAGCTGCTGACCATCGCCATTCCCGCTCTGGAGCGCCTCCAGCGGGAAGGCGGCGAGGAAGGCAAGAAGAAGATCCAGTCCATCACCCGCTATTCCACTGTGGCTATCGCAGTGCTGCAGGCCGTGGGTTACTACTTCATTATGAAGAACTACGGTATCCTGAGCAATTCTGGTCTGTGGGCCGCCCTGGTGATTATTGTCTCCTTTGTGGCCGGCTCCAGCTTCCTGATGTGGCTGGGTGAGCAGTGCAATGAGTTCGGCGTGGGCAACGGTATCTCCATGATCCTGTTTGCGGGTATCATCTCCCGCGTGCCCACTATGATCTCCGGCATGTACAGCGGCCTGATGGCCGGCACCATGGCCTGGTGGGTAATCCTGATGGTGGTGGTGGGCATTTTGGCCCTGGTGGTGCTGATCGTCTTCGTCAACGACGCGGAGCGGCGCATCCCCGTGCAGTACGCCAAGCGGCAGGTTGGCCGCAAGATGTACGGCGGTCAGTCCAGCACCCTGCCCATGAAGGTGAATATGTCCGGCGTTCTGCCCATCATCTTCGCCCAATCTATCGCTACCATTCCGGCGACCATCGGCGCGTTCCTGCCCAAGCCGGCGGCGGGCAGCTTCGGCGAGGCGGTGCTCAACGCCATTGACAGCAAATCCATTCTGTACCTGGCGATTTATTTCGTGCTTATCATCGGTTTCAGCTATTTCTATGCCAGCATCCAGTTCAATCCGGTAGAAATCTCCAACAACCTCAAGCGCAACGGCGGGTTCATCCCCGGCTTCCGTCCGGGCAAGCCCACCAGCGACTTCATCGCCAAGGTGCTCAATAAGATCACCCTTTTTGGCGCGCTCTACCTGGGCGTTGTGGCCATCCTGCCCCTGATCGCTGACAAGTTCAGCAAGACCAGCTTGGGCATCGGCGGCACCTCCGTCATCATCGTGGTGGGCGTTGCTCTTGAGACGGTGCAGGTTCTGGAGAACCAGATGCTGATGCGGCAGTATAAGGGCTTCCTGGATTAAGGAGAGGGAAATGAAGCTGATTTTATTAGGCGCCCCCGGCGCCGGTAAAGGCACCCAGGCGGAAATCCTCTGCAAGAAGCTGGGGATTCCCACCATCTCCACCGGCAACATCCTCCGCGCAGCCATCAAGGACGGCACCCCCACGGGTCTGAAGGCTAAGAGCTATATCGACGAAGGGAAGCTGGTGCCCGATGAGGTCATCATTGGAATTGTCGATGAGCGTTTGGCTCAGAGCGACTGCCAGAAGGGTTATATTTTGGACGGGGTTCCCCGCACCATCGCCCAGGCTGAGGCCTTGGAGAAGGCGGGCATCGCCTTTGACGCGGTGGTTTCCATTGAGATCAGCGAGGAGGAGATCCTCCGCCGCATGAGCGGCCGCCGCGTATGCGAGGCCTGCGGCTCCAGTTACAATGTGGAGGCCGTCCCGCCCCGGCGGGAGGGGGTCTGCGACAACTGCGGAGGTAAACTGATCCAGCGCAAGGATGATACTCCTGAGACGGTCCGTGAGCGCCTCAAGGTCTATCATACGGAGACAGAGCCCCTGGTGGATTTCTATGCCCAGCGGGGCCTGCTCCGGCCTGTCCAGTCCGCCGACACCAAGGAGGGGACGACGCAGGCCATCCTGACGGCTTTAGGGATTGAGAAATGATAACCCTGAAGTCGAAACGGGAGATCCAGCTGATGCGTCAGGCGGGGAAAATTACCGCGGCGGCTCGCGCCTTGGCGGGAGCTATGGTAGCCCCTGGCGTAACAACCCGTGAAATTGACAAAGAGGTGTGCCGGTTCATCAGATCCAAGGGCGCCGAGCCCTCCTTCCTGGGCTACAACGGCTACCCGGCCAGCGTCTGCATCTCGGTGAATGACGAGGTCATCCACGGTATCCCGGGCCGCCGGGTGCTGCGGGAGGGCGACATTGTCTCTGTGGACGTGGGCGCCTTCAAGGACGGATACCACGGCGACTGCGCAGGGACCTACCCCTGCGGAGAAATCTCGGAGGAGGCCCGGCGGCTTATCGACGTGACCCGGGAGAGCTTCTTCGAGGGGCTCAAGTACGCCCGGGAGGGCTATCGTCTGCCGGACCTGTCCGGCGCTATCCAGCACTATGTGGAGGCCAGGGGCTTCTCCGTGGTGCGGGACTACGTGGGCCACGGCATCGGAACCCGGATGCACGAGGCCCCGGAGATCCCTAACTATGTGGAGCCCAAGGCGGGCCGTCCCCGCTTCCTGCGGGGAATGACCATCGCCGTGGAACCTATGGTCAACGCGGGCGGCTTTGACGTCTGCGTGATGTCCGATGGGTGGACGGTGAAAACCGCCGACGGACGGCTGTCCGCGCACTATGAAAACTCTATTCTGATCACCGACGGGGAACCGGAGCTTCTGACGGACCCGGAGGCGGAGTAAATTGGCTATGGACATTGCGCGATCAGACATTGTGAAAGCGACTGCCGGCAGGGATAAGGGCAGACTCTTCTTCGTCCTGGAGACGGAGGGGGACTTCCTCCTGCTGGCGGACGGCAAGACCCGGCGGCTGGAGCGGCCCAAGCGGAAGAAACGCAAGCACGTTGCTTTTCAGGCCCGCTTCGACTGCCGGGCGGCTGAGAAGATCCGAGGCGGAGAGAAGCTCACCAACAGCGAGCTCCGCAAGACCCTCGCCCAGCTTGGCGGGGATGGTAATCCAGACCAGGAGGGATGAGCACTTGGCAAAATCCGATATGATCGAGGTGGAGGGCGTTGTCGTAGAGGCGCTCCCCAACACGAAATTCCAAGTAGACATAGGAAATGGGCATACCATTCTGGCCCACATTTCCGGAAAACTCAGGATGAACTTCATCAGAATCTTGCCTGGTGACAAAGTCACGGTGGAGATGTCTCCCTATGACCTCACCCGTGGCCGGATTACCTGGCGTACGAAGTAGGAGGAATAGCAACATGAAAGTTAGACCGTCCGTGAAGCCCATGTGCGAAAAGTGCAAAATCATTCGCCGCAAGGGCCGCCTGATGGTGATCTGCGAGAATCCCAAGCATAAGCAGAGACAGGGCTAAGTGAATTTGGAGGTGCAAAGTTAATGGCAAGAATTGCCGGTATCGACCTGCCCAAGGATAAACGCATCGAGATCGGGCTCACGTATATCTATGGCATTGGCAGAAAGAGCGCCAAGGACATCTTGGAGAAGACCGGGATCAACCCCGACACCCGCGTGAAGGACCTGACCGAGGCGGAGGAGAGCAAACTCCGTGAGGCCATTGACCACGGCTACACCGTGGAGGGCGATCTGCGCCGCTCCGTGGCCCTGGACATCAAGCGCCTGACCGAGATCGGCTGCTACCGCGGCATCCGTCACCGCCGGGGTCTGCCCGTCCGCGGACAGCGGAGCAAGACCAACGCCCGCACCCGCAAAGGTCCCAAGAAGACCATCGCCAACAAGAAGAAGTAAGGAGGGAGATCATTTATGGCTGCACCGAAGACTGGCAAGCGGGTTATCCGCCGCCGCCGTGAAAAGAAGAACATCGAAAGAGGCCAGGTCCATATCCGTTCTTCCTTTAACAACACCATGGTAACTGTCACCGACACTCAGGGCAACGCCATCTCCTGGGCTTCCTCCGGTGGACAGGGATTCCGTGGCAGCAAGAAGTCCACGCCCTTCGCCGCACAGACCGCCGCCGAGGTGGCCGCCCGCGCCGCGATGGAGCACGGCCTGAAGACCGTGGAGGTCTTCGTCAAGGGGCCCGGTCAGGGCCGCGAGGCCGCCATCCGGGCGCTGCAGGCTGTGGGCCTGGAGGTGACCATGATCAAAGACGTCACCCCCATCCCCCATAACGGCTGCCGCCCCCCCAAGCGCCGCCGCGTCTGATGAAGGAAGAAGGAGGAATATTTCATTATGGCTAAGAATATGCAGCCCGTAGCCAAGCGCTGCAAGGCTCTGGGCGTTTCCCCTGCCGCTATGGGCTATGCGAAGAAGGACACCAATCGCAATCCCGGCGGCCAGATGCGTAAGAAGAAGAGCGAGTATGCCCTCCAGCTCCAGGAGAAGCAGAAGGTCAAGTTCGTCTACGGCATCATGGAAAAGCAGTTCCGGATGTACTACGAGAAGGCCGCCCGCAGCCAGGGCAAGACCGGCGAGGAGCTTCTGGTCCTCATCGAGCGCCGTCTGGACAACGTGGCGTACCGCCTGGGCTTCGCTTCCACCCGCCGTCAGGCCCGGCAGCTGGTGAGCCACGCCCACTTCACCGTCAACGGCAAAAAGGTCAACATCCCCTCCTATCTGCTCAAGCCCGGCGACGTGGTCGAGGTGCGGGATACCAGCCGCTCCTCCCCCATCTTCAAGCGCCTGACGGGCGAGGATGCCCCCGTGGTGCTGGTGCCTCAGTGGCTGGAGCGGGAAAAGAACGCCCTGAAGGGCACTGTGTCCCGTCTGCCTGTCCGGGAGGACATCAACGATATGCCCATCGAGGAGCATCTCATCGTCGAGTTGTACTCCAAGTAATCGGAGGCTACCCTCGATTTGTTAAGCAGAACGGAATTTAGCGCGGGTTTGGTGCTCCGAACCCGGCAAGAGAAGGAGGGTACTTGATGATTGAAATTGAGAAGCCCCAGATCGAGTGCATTGAGACCCCTGGCGATGATTCCTATGGCAAGTATGTGGTAGAGCCCCTGGAGCGGGGCTATGGCACAACTCTGGGCAACGCCCTGCGCCGCATCATGCTCTCGTCCCTGCCCGGCACCGCTGCCACCAGTATCAAGATTGCGGGTGTCCAACATGAATTCACCACCATCCCCGGCGTAAAAGAGGATGTGACGGAGATCGTGCTGAACATCAAGCAGCTGATCTGCAAGCTCCACAGTGAGGGTGTTAAGACGGTGTTTATTGAGGCGGTGGGCCCCTGTGAGGTGACCGCCGGCGACATTAAGAGCGACGGCGAGGTGGAGGTCCTCAACCCGGACCTGCACATTGCCACCTTGGGCAGCGGTGCAACGCTGAACATGGAAATCGCCCTCAGCCATGGCCGGGGCTATGTGCCCGCCGACAGGAACAAGCCCCAGCAGAGCATCATCGGCGTTATCCCTGTGGACTCCATCTATACTCCGGTGTATAAGGTGAATTACACCGTGGAGAACACCCGCGTGGGCAACATGACGGACTTCGACAAGCTGACCATCGAGGTCTGGACAGACTCCACTATCTCCGCCAGGGATGCGGTGAGCCTGGGAGCGAAGATCCTGTGCGACCACTTCACCCTGTTCACCGATCTGAGCGAGACGGTGGGCTCCCGCTCCACCGTGGTGGAGAAGGCCGAGACCCAGCGCGACAAGGTGCTGGAGCTGACCATTGAGGAGCTGGATCTCAGCGTGCGCAGCTTCAACTGCCTCAAACGGGCCAATATCAACACGGTGGAGGACCTGATCTCCAAGACCGAGGATGAGATGATGAAGGTTCGCAATCTGGGCCGCAAGAGTCTGGAGGAGGTCATCAACAAGCTGTCTATGATGGGGCTGTCTCTGGCCGACGAAGAAAGCAACTAACGATATTTGACAGATACGCCTTTTGAAGGAGGAAACCTACAATGCCTGGAACTCGTAAGCTCGGTAAGACTACCGACCAGCGCAGGGCGATGCTCCGTCAGCAGGTGACCGATTTTCTGGACAACGGGAAGATGGAGACCACCGTCACCCGTTGCAAGGAGATCCGCCCCCTGGCTGAGAAGATGATCACTCTGGGTAAGAAGGGCGACCTGGCTGCCTACCGGCAGGCCATGGCCTTTGTGACCCGGGAGGATGTGGTCAAGAAGATCTTCAAGGAGATCGCTCCCAACTATACGGAGCGCAACGGCGGTTACACCCGCATCACCCGTACCGGCGTGCGCCGGGGCGACGCGGCAGAGACCGCGATGATCGAGTTGGTCTAAGCCGATAGATAGACAATGAAACGCCCTTTCGTGTGTGGGAGTACTACACACACGAAAGGGCGTTTTTGTGCTGTATATCCCGAGAACGGCGGGGGTGGTCTCAAAAGAGGAGACTGTCCCTGCCGTTCTCGGAATAAGTTCTTTACTGAGCTGCTCCAGGCTGCGGAGTCTGGGGTACGAAACTCGAGGCTGATAGATAGTTGGTGAGAATCTGCGCGGCCTGCGCTCGTGTGACCTGCCCGTTGGGAGCAAGAAGACCGCTGCCGTCTCCGACGACAAGGCCGTTGACATGTGCCCAGCTTATGGCGCCTCTCGCATAGTCGCTGATTTGGTGTGAATCGCTGAAAGGCAGCGATATGTCTGCAGCCTCCGGACTTCCGGAGTAGCGCCAGAGCATGACGGTCATCTGCTCTCTGGTGACCAGGTTTTCCGGTCCGAAAAGTCCGCCGCCATAGCCGTTTACAATTCCCGACGATGCCGCCCAGGATACTGCGTCGGCATACCAGATGCCGTCGGGGACATCGACAAAGAGGCTACTGTCCTTTGAAACAGAGGGGCTGCCTGCGTGATTGTAGAGAATTTGCGCCAGCATGGCGCGGGTCAGGTGCGTGTCCGGAGCAAATTTTCCATCACCGACGCCATCCATCAAATTGCCCAGATTGACGAATTTAACGGCCTCATAATACCATGCGGCAGGGGACACATCCTTGAAGGGATTCTCCCAGGCAGGCTCCGGATCGTCCTCGGGCTCGGGTGGCGTGACGGGCAGGAAAACTGCCGACACAGTGACCTGGCCGCCGGGCATGGTAAATATATATCTGCCGTCCGCCTGCTCTGTCAGGGCAAGCGCCTCTCCAGCCGTGTTGGCAACGGTCAGACTGGAGAGCTTATAGCCGTCGTCCGGGATTACGGTGATCGTTACGCGCTCGCCTGTGGAGGCGTTTGACGGTGTAACGGTGACTTTACCTCCGGAGACACTGGGGACGGATACGGCGTTGTAGGAGGGGAAATATCCGCCAAAACCGATGTCAAAGTCAAAGTCCGAAGGAAGCACACTGCCGGGATCGGAGTAGAGCCACTGGGCATAGACTGCGGTGTCACCGGAGAATGTCGTATACGTGGTTACCGCCGTCCCGCCGGCAGGCTCTGTATACCAGCCTTGGAAGATGTATCCGCTGCGGACCGGCGTGGGCAGATTGGACAGCGTTCCGTCCAGGCCGGCAGTTATCTCGACAGGCGATACCGTCCCGCCGCAGGGATCAAAGGTGATGATACACGTCTCATGGATGTCCGAGGGGCTGCTCTGCGAGGATGTCGGTGGGATATCCAGTCTCAGGACCGGGGATGTATCTCCGTCGATTCTGAGAGCCCAGACGCTGCGGGCGGTGGGTTGAGATATTGTCAGTGTGTAGTCCAGATAGCCGTATTCACCCGGATTGTCAGGTGTTTCATCAACAGGCGGGACATATGCAATAACATTGACAGTGGGGATATAACCGGAGAGATTCAGTCTATCGAGCTCTTCCTGCGCCAGCTGCGCCGCATAGCTTACAGCCTCCTGCTCAGATAAGCCCTCCGGGGCCAGGTTTGTTGCCAGCACGTCCTCCAGAGAGGTTTCGACCCCTGTACCACAGCTGGCGCAAACAGTACCGGCAAAGCTGTGCCCGGTGGCGGGAACAGTCACAGACCGGGCCACGCCGCAGTTCGCGTCGGTGCAAGTGTAAACCATGGTGCCCGTCTCCGTACAGGTAGGCGGTGAGGTGATCTGACCGCTGTCCCATGTATGTCTGGCGGCTATGGTCAGCTGGGTGGTCTGCCCGCCATAGGTGACGGTAATTGTCTGATCGCTGGTAGTATTTATATCATAACCGGAGCACATGGCGGCAATCAGCGGCAGTGTGCAGAAACCGTGGCGGTAGCAGGATGTAGTCACTGCGAGGTTTGCGTCTGTCAGCAGGTCCTCCAACGCTGTGTCCGGTTTGCCGGAAATCACCGCAGCGGAGAGGTCCAGGCCGGTGAAGCGGCAGTTGTTGGCGGCGGCAAAGTCCTGGGTCCAGTTATGCTTGCCGGCAGAGGGCTGGAGTCCGTAGTAGTGCCCCACGCCGATATGGATGGGGTTGGGACTTTCAATATTTCTGCGGTGCCCGGGGCTATGGAGCCAGCTGTTCATTACGCTGGCACTGGTGGTTTGACCGGAGGCAATATTTTCCGCGCTGAAGTGGTATAGAACGCCGCACTCCTGATAAGCGGTCCAGCAAATACGGCCATCCGGCCTCGTGTGATCGGCGCGGTAGTCAACATAGATTTCCTGGGCTCGCAGGCTTGCTGTGTCCTGCAATGTGTCAAAAACAGATAGGGGTACGCGTCCGATGCTCATCCGGTGCTGATTCACAAGCCGCAGCACCTCCCAGCCCATTGCATCCATTCCGTCGGGGAGTACCGGCGCCGGAGGCTGGGGGATGTCCGGCCCGGGGTTGGGATTGGGGTCAGGATTAGGATCAGGTCCCGGGCCGGGGATTGATCCGGAGGAGCCGCTTGCAACGCCGTTTTCCCGCATCAAATCTACCAGCCCATTTATTGGTGAGTCAGGCAAAGATTGCAGAGACGCCACATATTCCCGCGACAGGGAGGCGCGCGTTGATGTATTATATGTAACTGCGATAGGCCAATCGGGCCAGTTCTCGGACTTTACATCAAATAGTCCGGACAGAGCCCCGTCAATTCTGGACGCATCATCGGGGCCGCCGGAGAAGGTGTAGTAGTAGAGCTTAATCTGCTTATCATTTGCATATGACGCAAACTGTGCGACTGCGGTGGGAACAGGGGCCAGACCGTCCGAGGGGAAACAAATCAGAACAATATCCGCAGTTTCGCTCTTGTTGGAAATCCGGTCAATTACCGCGGTGGTTTCCGCCTGCGTCAGAGAAACCCAATAGTCTGTTTCCTCGGGCAGCGAAAATGCGTATGCCATTCTCGTGAGCAGCGACAGCACAATACTCAGTGCCGACAGAATGGCAATCAACCGTTTGTTCATAGCAATCTTTTCCTCCTGCATTTATTTAATGAGCTGCTTGATGATCTACTTGTAAATGGGGGCTGGGCCGCCTGCTGCTTCTCCAAACAGTGCCCAGGTATTGCTGCCAGTAATATGCGCGTCGGCATACTGGCCTATCAGCGACGTGTCCCCCTTCAGATGGACCAGACGCCCGCCGTGGGTCCGGCTGGAAAGGGGCCAGCTGGGGTCCCCGCTCTCCCCGTCCACCAGTACGCGCAGGGTCTTTCCCACATAGACGCGGTGCAGCTCCGCCGATATACGGTTCTGGGCGTCCAGCAGGCGGTCGAACCACACCTGCTTCTCCCCGCGGGATACGGGGTCCGGCAGCTTCGCCGCAGGGGTCCCAGGCCGGGGGGAGTAGATGAAGGTGAACAGTGCGTCATACCGCACCTCTTCCACCAGGGAGATGGTCTCCATGGCTTCCGCCTCCGTCTCGCCGGGGAAGCCGATGATAATGTCGCTGGTCAGTACGATGTCCGGCATAGCCGTCCGGGCCATGCGGACCTTCTCCAGATACTGTTCCCGGGTGTACCCCCGATTCATGGCTTTCAGCACCCGGCTGCTGCCGGACTGGACCGGCAGGTGGAGCTGCCTGGCCGCATGGGAGCATTCGGCCATGGCACAAAACAGCTTTTCACCCGCGTCCTTGGGGTGGCTGGTCATGAAGCGCAGGAGGTAGTCCCCGGGAATTTGATCGATCTCCCGCAACAGGTCTGCGAAGTCCATGGGGACATCCAAGTCCTTGCCGTAGGAGTTCACGTTTTGCCCCAGCAGGGTGATCTCCCTGCAGCCAGCCTCCGCCAGCTCCCGTACCTCCGCCAGAATGGCGGCGGGCTCCCGGCTCCGCTCCCGGCCCCGGACGTAGGGCACGATGCAGTAGGAGCAGAAATTGTTGCAGCCGTACATGATGGAGACCCAGGCCTTCACGCCGCTCTCCCGCACTACCGGCAGGCCCTCGGCAATGGAGCCGTGCTCGTCGGCAATGGAGAAGATGCGCTCCCGCCTGGTATAGACGCCGTACAGCAGCTCTGGGAACCTCCACAGCGCCTGAGGTCCGAAGATCAGGTCCACATGGCGGTATGAGCGTCTGATCCGCTCCGCAACGACCTCCTGTTGTGCCATGCAGCCGCACAGGCAGATTATGGCCTCCGGGTTTTTCTCCTTCACATGGACTAGCTGGCCCACCACGCCAAAGACCTTTTTTTCCGCGTTTTCCCGGATGGCGCAGGTGTTGACGACAATAAGATCGGCCGCCAGGGGGTCCCCGGTAAAGCGGCAGCCCATATCCCGCAGCATTCCCATCAGACGCTGGCTGTCGGCCACGTTCTGCTGGCAGCCGTAAGTGTCCACCATGGCCATAGGCGGATGCTCCCGCCGGCAATAAATAGAGGCCAGGCGGTCGATAAAATCCTTCTGCCGCCGGATGTCTTCGGCAGGGAGGACCACATGTGTTCTGTCCAAGGGCGTTCTCCTTCATATATCGTTATGAATCGCAGTATGCAGATTATACATGGAAACCAGTAAAAAGGCAAGGGCGCAGACGGGAAAAACCACAGTCCCTTCTCCTCCGATAAAAACGGTCTAAAAAGTGACCGGTCTGCCCGCCGGCATAATTACAGGGAAACTCCTGTAAAGCCGCTGATACTAAGGTTTTGCACATTATCCACAGAGTTTTCCACAGCGTTATGTTAACAAACTGCCGCCGGAAAAGTTGGGGAATAGCGGATTTAACGAAAGTGTGGAAAAATCTCGGCTTGACAAGACCTGCCGGACAGCGTAAAGTTATTGAGAAAGAATTTGACGCCTGGAGGTGCACATGAGAAAGAAATCCATTCAGACAACGTCGCCGGATGAGTTGGTTATTCCGGCTGCAGAAGAGCTGGAGACGCTGTGTGCCGCCGTCCACCCGGCGGTGGAGCACACCAGGGGCGAGTTGGAGAAGCGATATTATGAGCGTCTGGCGGAGGAGGCCCTGGGTCCTAAGTGGGAGGACGGCAAACCCGGCGTGTCGGCCCAGCCCGTATTGGACGCCGTAGAGGAGGAGTTGGAGCATCTGCGCCGTGCGTCTCGGTCCATGGTACAGGCCTACCAGATTGTCGTGGAGCTGGAGGATGAGATGAGCGCACGTCTGCGGGACCTGCGCAAGAGCCGGGACCGGAAATGGTACGCGCCTAATCCGCCCGCCAATGCCGCCATCGATTTGGCGGAGAAGCGGATGAACCACTTTGCAAAGGGACTGAACATCTATAAGATTCTGCTGATTTGCGTCGTGGGCAGCTTCGCCGGGGTGGTGGTGGAGATGCTGTGGGCTTTTGCCCGCTATGGTATTATCGAGAGTCGCCGCGGGCTGGTCTATGGTCCCTTTAATCTGCTGTACGGCGCGGGGGCCGTGTGCTTGACCCTGGCGCTGTATAAGTACCGGAACCGGGGGAGGATGTGGTCCTTCTGCGGGGGCTTTGTGGTGGGCAGCATACTGGAGTACGTCTGCTCCTGGGGGCAGGAGATGCTGCTGGGCTCCCGCTCCTGGGACTATAGCGCGCTGCCGCTGAACCTCAATGGACGCATCTGCTTCACCTATTCCGTATTCTGGGGCATATTGGGGATTGTGTGGATTAAGGATCTCTATCCTCGTATGGCCAAATGGATTCTGAAAATATCCAACAAGGTGGGGCGGCCCCTGACCTGGGCGCTGACCGTCTTTATGATTGTCAACATCATCGTTTCCTGCGTAGCGGTGGGCCGCTGGTCACAGCGGGTGGAGGGCGAGCCGGCCTCCGGCAGTTTCTGGGAGTTTGTAGATGAGCGCTTTCCGGACGAGCGCATGGAGCGAATCTTTGCCAATATGTCCTTTGGGGAAAAGCCGTAAGCGCCCATGGTCAGTTTAAGGCTCCAAGCAGCTGCTCCATCTGGAGAAGGAGTGTATCCGCCCTGGTGTTCTGCTATACAAGCTTTTGCCGGGTCTCCATGGCCCGCAGAGCCTGACGGGTGTCGGCGTCTTCCAGCTCCTGGGCGGAGGCCTCGAAAAGCAGCAGGTCTTCCTCGTGGCGGCGGATGACACTGCTGCCGCCGTGGTCCTCCCGCAGAGCCAGAAGTTCCGGGAAATAGGCGGCGGGAAAGATACAGGGATTACCCCGCACCCCGCCGTGACTCAGGCCCACCAACTTGTCCGGATGAGCGCGGAAAAAGGCCGCCTCAGCCGCTACCGTCTCCCGGCGCAGAAGGGGCTGGTCGGAGACCTGGAACATGGCCCCGTCGCAGGGCCCCAGCGCCTCCAGCCCCAAACGGATGGTGTGGCTGATGCCCCAGTCCGGGTGGGGGTTATGGACAGGAAGAAAACCAAACCGCTCCGCCAGCGCCTCTACCTCGGGATACTGGGTAACCACCGTCACGGCAAAAAATTCTTCAGAGGGAACTGCCTCCAGTGCCCAAAGGATCAGCGGCTTGCCATTAAAAACCGCTGCCAACTTGTTCTCTCCGAACCGGCGGGCATCCCCGGCGGCCATAACTACACAGCCAAGCTTCATGATCGCATCCACCTTTTCTGCTTTCTTAATAAATAGTATACCCCACGCCTCTCCATTCAGTCAACCGCCGCGTTATCTGGAAATAAAATAACGAATTGCGGGAATTGGTCCTGTACAGGCAGTAGCTTCTGTGATATAATTATAAAAATTTCGCGAAATTGGCTGAAATTTTGTCTTTCTTACCGAATTGTTCCAAAACCAACAGAGATAAGGAGGCTGTTGCCCTATGAGTAAGACCGTAGGTCAAAGTATGCTCCGCGTGGATGCCTTTGACAAGGCTGCGGGCCGGGCAAAATATACGGACGACCTCTGCGGCCGGGAGGCGCTGGTCACCCGGATCGTCCACTCCACCATCGCCCATGGCATGGTCCAGAGGGTGGACGTCTCCGCGGCGGAGGCTGTCCCCGGCGTGGTGAAGGTTTTTACCTGCTTTGACGTGCCGGATATTCCCTTCCCCACCGCGGGACATCCCTGGTCCACGGATCCCCACCATCAGGACGTAGCCGACCGGCTGCTGTTGAACCGGCATGTGCGCTACTATGGCGACGAGGTGGCCGTGGTGGTAGCGGTCGATGAGGTGGCCGCTGCCCGGGCGGCACGGCTGGTGAAGGTGGAGTACGACGAATATCCCTTCGTTCTGGATGTGCAGAAGGCTATGACCTCCGGCGCACCCCAGCTCCACGAGGCCTATCCCAACAACATCCTGGCTCACACCCAGATCCGGAACGGCGACTACGCCGCCGCCAGCCAGGAACCGGGCCTCATCAAGGTGGAGGGCTGGTACGACACGCCCACCGTCCAGCACTGCCACATCGAGAACCATATCTGCACCGCCTATATGGAGGGCGGGCGTATCACCGTTACCTCCTCCACCCAGATTCCCCATATTGTCCGCCGTGTCTGCGGTCAGGCTCTGGGCATCCCCTGGGGGAAGGTGCGGATTATCAAGCCCTACATCGGCGGCGGCTTCGGCAATAAGCAGGATGCCCTCTATGAGCCCCTGTGTGCCTGGCTGACCACCCAGCTGGGAGGGCGGCTGGTGAAGGTGGACTGCTCCCGGGAGGAGACCTTTGTGTCCAACCGTGTCCGTCACGCCATTCGGACCCATATCATCTCCTGGGTTCGCCCGGACGGCAGCTTTGCTGCCCGTAAGATTGAGTGCTTCTCCAACCAGGGTGGCTACGCCTCCCACGGCCACGGTATCGTGGCCAAGGGTATGGGAGCTTTCCCGCAGATCTATCCCTGTCCCAATGTGGAGGGCGACGCCTACACCGTTTTTACCAATAAGCCCTCCGCCGGAGCCATGCGAGGCTACGGCATCCCCCAGGCCATGTGGGCCGGGGAGAGCCATATCGACGACGTGGCACGTGCCTTGGGCCGCGAGCCCGGGGAGTACCGCCGTCAGATCGTAATGCCCAAGGGCTACGTGGACGGCTTCAGCAAGAATGAGAACTACTGCGACACCTTCCGCCAGGTTATGGACAAGGGTATGGCAGCCATTGACTACGAACGTAAGCGGCAGGAGTATGTCAACCAGACCGGTCCGGTGCGACGGGGAGTGGGTATGGCACTGTTCTGGTACAATACCGCCGTGTGGCCCATCTCCTTGGAGTCCTCCTCCTGCCGGATGGTCCTCAACCAGGACGGGTCCGTCCAGGTCCAGACCGGCGAGACGGAGATCGGCCAGGGCTGTGACACCGCTTTTGCTCAGATGGCGGCGGAGGCCATCGGGGTTCCATTTGAGAGCGTACATATGGTCTCCACCCAAGACACCGACGTGACCCCCTTTGGCACCGGGGCCTACGCCTCCCGGCAGACCTATATCGGCGGCTTCGCCCTGCGGCAGACAGGCGGGATTCTACGGGATAAGATTCTGAGCTATGCCTCGGAGTTAACCCGGCAGATGCGGGAGAATCTGGACCTCATAGACGGAAAGATCGTCCGGACCACTGACGGCCGGGAGCTGATGTCTCTGGGAGAGCTGGCCACGGAGGCCCTCTACAGCCTGACCCACTCCCAGCACATCACCGCCGAGAGCACCTATCAGATCAAGAACAACGCCTACTCCTTCGGCTGTACCTTCGCGGAGGTGGAGGTGGACGTTCCCATGTGTCAGGTGAAGCTGTTGAACATCGTCAACGTCCACGACTGTGGGAAACTTATCAATCCTGCCCTGGCGGAGGCCCAGGTCCATGGAGGCATGTCCATGGGCATCGGTTACGGTCTCAGCGAGCAGCTGCTCTTTGACGAGAAAACCGGGAAGCCCCTCAACAACAACCTGCTGGATTACAAGCTCTCCACCTTCATGGACCACCCCAATCTACAGGCGCTGTTTGTGGAGAATCCGGAGCCAACCAGCCCCTTTGGCACCAAAGCCCTGGGCGAGCCCCCGGCCTGCTCCCCGGCCCCGGCTATCCGGAACGCGATTCTCAATGCCACTGGGGTTGCCATCAACAACGCTCCCATGACGCCCCACGTCCTCTTTGCCCGATTCAAAGAGGAAGGGCTGCTGTAGGTAGATGGAAAACGCGAGGAGACCGGGGCTCGGGCGCTGGGCGGTCGGGCTCCTTCTGGCCGGCCTGGTCCTGTTCGTGATCTGGTATCATATCCCGCTCCACCGCACTTTGGAGGTGACGGCTTATGAGACAGAATGGGACGTGATCGGAGAGCCCGCCGTCCTCCAAATGGACATCACGCTGCACCGCTCCTTTTTCCGGGGAACGGTGGTGCGGGGGACGATAGAGCTGGACGGCGTACCGTATGTGTCCGCCCTTGGGATGGAGCCCAAGCCGAACTCGTTTCTGGGTGGGCTGAGGGAGAAGTGGTACGGTCATATCTCCTCCGGCTATTTTGTAGAAGCCGAACGGCTGGCCGGACGCGGGGACGCCATCTACATGATGGAGGACTCCCTTTGGATCGTCAGTGCGTCCTTTCGCGGTTTTTATGATTCCATCGCGGGATTGCTCCTGGTCCGCAGGATTCCGGACGCGCCCAGCGTCTGCTACACGGTCGATCTACCCACTTTGTTAGGTAATTAGGAGGAATTTGTTCCATGTACGATTTGAAAGCGCTCTATGAGGCCCAGAGCGTCCGGGACGCGGTGCGCCTGCGCCTGGAGCACCCGGAGGCCCAGATTCTCGCCGGAGGCACCGACGTGCTGGTCCAGATGCGGGAGGGCAAGCGGGCCGGCGCGGAGCTCATCTCCATCTACGGCATCGACGATCTGCGGGGTGTTGCACTGGATGAAGAGGAAAACCTCCGCATTGGCTCCCTGACCAGCTTCAGCCATATCACCAAGGACCCCATTATTCAGAAATATATCAACGTTCTCGGCGAGGCGGTGGACATGGTGGGCGGCCCCCAGATTCGCAACGCCGGAACCATCGGCGGCAACACCTGCAACGGCGTGACCTCCGCCGACTCGGCCTCCACCCTGTTTGCCTGGGACGCCATCGTTGAGCTGACGGGGGAAGAGGGGGTGCGGCGGCTTCCGATTCAAGCGTTCTATATCTCCGCCGGGAAGGTGGATGTCCGCCCTGATGAGATTCAGACCGCCATTCTCATCCCTAAGGCCAGCTATGAAAACTGCTTCGGCCACTATATCAAGTACGCTATGCGCAGCGCTATGGACATTGCCACCACAGGCTGTTCGGTGAACGTAGTCCTTAGCGCGGACAAGAAGTCCATTGCCCGGGCGCGGATCGCCTATGGCGTGGCGGGCCCCGTCCCCATGCGGGCTCCCTCAGCCGAGGCCGCCGCCCAGGGCAGACCCCTGACGGAGGAGACTGCGGAGGCCTTCGCCGCCGCCGTGCTCTCCGACATCCGTCCCCGGGACAGCTGGCGGGCCAGCAAGGCATTCCGGGAGCACATCGCTGTGGAGCTGGCCAGGCGGGGCTTGCTGGAATCAATCAAACGGGCGGGAGGTGAGCTGGCGTGAGCAATCAATACAAGCTGATTCGCTGCACCATCAACGGCCGGACTGTGGAGCAGATGGTGGATGTGCGCGCGTCTCTCACGGATATGCTGCGCGGCGACTTCCGTCTGACCAGCGTGAAAAAGGGCTGTGAGGTGGGCGAGTGCGGGGCCTGCAACGTCATCATTGACGGCGAGTGCTTCAACTCCTGCCTGTACCTGGCCGCCTGGGCGGACGGGAAGAGTATCCGCACTCTGGAGGGCCTCATGGGCCCCGGCGGCGAGCTGGCGGACATTCAGCAGGCCTTCATTGACGAGGCCGCCATTCAATGCGGCTTCTGTACGCCGGGCTTTATCATGACCGCAGTGGAGATTCTGGAGAGCGGAAAGGAATATACTGACGACGAGCTGCGCAAGCTCCTATCCGGCCACCTGTGCCGCTGTACCGGGTATGAAAACATCCTGCGGGCAGTGAAGAAGACCATGCTGAGGCGGTTGGGAAAAGCATAATACGGAATATGAGGGAGGCGGCCCCGCAGGGGGCCGCCTCCTCCTTTTACATTCATAAAGCGCCCCCCGCGCCTATTGGCGCAGGGGGCGCTCCAACATTTTTAAGGACTATCGAAGCTTAGATGCCGTCGGGCCGGGTGTTGGAGGTGGTATTGGCCACGTAGGCGTTCATCTGATAGATGATCCGGCAGATCTCTGCACGCTGGAGGGTGTTGCCGCCCTTGAAGGTGTTGTCGTCGTTACCCTGGATGATCCGGGGGCTGGTGTAGTACAGCGCGACGGCGTAGCCGTTGGCGTTATCCTTGAAGGGGGACTTGGCGGTGGAGACGGACAGACCCAGAACGCGGGCCACCAGCTCGGCCACCTGGTTGCGGCTGATGCGGGAGGTCAGGCTGATGTCATTGCTGACCCAGCCGTGGCTGACGGCCAGATTCTTGTAGTTGATGGCCCAGTTGTCGCCGGAGACCTCCTCGGCGGTGTAACCGGCGGCGCGGAGAACCATTTTCAGAGCCTCGCCGTACTTGACCTCGCCCAGAGGATCAAACTTGCCATTGCCCTTGCCGCCCATGATGCCCTTGCTGACCAGGTCGGCCAGCTCGGTGCGGTACCAGGCAGTGGGGGAGACGTCGGTGAACTGGTTGATGCTGGTTGCGCCGGTGTTGGTGCTGCCGTTGCCGGAGACCACAATGTTCACCTGGCCGCTGCCCACCATGTTGCCGCTGGCGTCATAGCAGATGAAGGCCACGGTGGCTGTGCCGTTGAAGCCGGCGGCGGGACGGTAGTACACGGAGCTGAGCAGGCTGGGCGTAACGTCGGTGCCCGCGCCGCCCATGGTCACGCCGCCATAGGTCATGGTGCCGCTGGTGGGAGCGCCCACAAAGCGCACACGGGTGGTGCTGCCCATCACGACGGCGTTGGCAGTGGTGAAGCGGGCGGAGTCAAATGCCGTGCCGCTGCTGCCGCAGGTGTAGACCACGGACAGGTTGGTGGCGGTGGTGGTGGGATTGAAGACCACCCGGCCGGTGAACAGCGCCGTGGAGCCGTTGTAGGCGGTGTAGTCAATGGTGTCCTGACGGCCTCCGCTGGAGGTGAAGGTCACGTTGTCGATGGAGGTGGTAGAACCGCTGGTGCGGAACTTATAGGACTTGATGTTGTTGGAACGCAGGGTGGTGCCGGAATAGGTCAGAGTGCCGTTGGCGGGCACATCCTGGAACACGATGGTCATGTTGCTGGGAGCGGTGCCGCCCACTGCGTTGCGATAGGCGTTGGTGAAGTCGCTGGAGCGCAGATTCACGCTGCCGCTGGAAAGGGCGGTGTAGGTGATGTCTGCGGCGCTGCCGTTGGTGTAGGTGATGACCACGGTGCCGCTGACGTTTCTGGCGGAGCCGGCGGAGCCGTAGGCGGTGAAGTTAATGCGGACGGTGCCGTTCCGGGTGGAGCTGTTGGGGGAGAAGTACACGCCGTCCAGATCGGTCTGGCTGCTGGTGGGACGGGCGTAGCAGCTGGTGCCGGAGCTGAGGCGGCCTCTGTCGCTGTACAGGGTGCCGTAGGAGGGGGTGGTGAAGGTCACGTAATTGAGGGTGCCGCGGGTCTTCTCATAGTAGAAGTTCTCGAAGTCGGCGGCGTAGAAGGACACGTCCTGACCGGCGGCGGCGCTGTAGGGGATGTCCCCGCCGGAGTAGGTGGTGCCGCGGGTGTCAAAGCTAATGTAGCCAGAGGCTGTGGCCGTCTGACCATTTAAACCATTTACATAATATGTTACAACCACCGGGAAATACGCGATGCCGGTGCTGCTGCCGGGGCTGAACATAATGCTGGAGAGCTCAACGGAAGTATAATCTCTGTTGGTTGTTGCGTTTACTGTGGCATAGTAATTGCTGGTGTTGTAGTAGCTGGATGTGGTACTGGTGAAACGCAGGGTCTTGAATCCGTAGTAATTTCCCCAAGTGCTGCCGTTATAGTAGCGGCTGGTCAGCTGATCAACAATGGAAGAGCCTCCATTAGCATCCCTTTCGCCCAGGTAGTAGTATCCGTCAACAACCACGCTGGCGAAGTTGGTGCCGCTGATGGTGCCGTTATAGCCTACATAAACAGTAAAAGAAGCTTTTAGAACACCACCTACATATGCATTTACAACACTGGTGCCGTTGCTCAGACCAGAAACGGTCACCGCACCATTGGTGTTACGGCTAATAGATATAATTCCATTGTTAGTCGTATTCGAATAGTTATTAATACTCCATGTAGCGTTTGTAACAACCTTTCCCCCCTGAACCAGCCACAAGGTCCGGGAATAGTTGTATGTACCGCCCGTATAGGGAGACAAATTTACGATATTATTAGGAACGCTATTATTAGGATTAGGGGTTGTAGTTGTATCCGACCCTACATAGTAAACGTAATAAGCATCGCTGGAAGTCGCCGCCTCTGCAATCGGCGCCATCGCCTCAGGCGCCAACCCCAAGACGAGCAGCAGGGCCAATAACTTGGCCAGGAATTTCTGCGTAGTTTGTTTCATGTTTTCTTCCATCCTTTCTCACATCCGGAGCGCTGCTCCGTATTGGGATCAACTTACCCCGTTACCCTACCAGAACAATGTGAAGGTCCCGTATCAAAGTTGTATCCTTTTTGTATCTTTGCTTAATATTGACTTCCCCGCCGGATCAGTGCCCGCCGTCCTGACACCATAGACGCAGACCGCCCGGGGTTAGTTCCCTGTTTTGGAGATTTTCTCCCCTACGTCACGGAAAACCGGTACTCCGTGGTGTAGTCGTACCGCCGCCCCGGCCGCAGCAGGACGTCGCCCCACTCGGGGTGGTTGGGGCTGTCCGGGAAGAACTGGGTCTCCAGACACACGGCCCGCCGGGGTCCGTAGTCCTCGCCCCCCTTGCCGCCCCGGGCCTGCAGGAAGTTGCCGGTATACACCTGCACCCCCGGCTTTTCGGTCCAGGTCTCCATGACTATGCCGCTGTGCTCCCCGGTCAGCCGCGCGGCCAGCCGCAGCCCCTGAGCCGGGTCCAGCACAAAGTTGTGGTCATAACCGCCCACGTTTTTCAGCTGCTCGTCCTCTCCGCCGATGTCCCGTCCCAGGGGCTTTTCGGTGGTGAAGTCGAAAGGCGTTCCCGCCACGCTCCTGGCCATCTCCAGGGGGATGCTGTCGCCTCCCACCGGGGTGAACCGTCCCGCCGCCAGCCAGAGCCGGTGGCCCAGCACGCCGCCTGAGCCGTTGAGGTTGAAGTACGCGTGGTTGGTCATGTTGCAGTGGGTGGGTTTGTCGCTGACGGCCTCGTACCGGATGCTGAGCCCCTGCCGCTCGGTCAGCTCGTAGGTGACCCGCGCCTCCAGCCGTCCGGGAAAGCCGCCCCCGCCGTCCGGTTCGGCGTAAGACAGGACCGCCCGGTTCTCGGTCAGCTCCTCCACGGTGAACACCTGGATGGAAAAGCCGTCGGGGCCGCCGTGGAGCTGTTTTTCCCCCTCGTTGGGGACCAGGGGTACGCTCCGGCCGTCGATGAGGCAGCGGGCTCCGGCGATGCGGTTGGCGTACCGTCCCACCACCGCGCCTACGTAGCCGCCGTTCTCCTCGTATCCGGCCGCCGCGTCATAGCCCAGCACCACGTCCACGCTCCCCCCGCACTTGTCCGGGACCCGCAGCGCCCGAAGGGCCGCGCCGTAGGTAATGACCTCCGCCTCCAGCGCGCCGCGCCGCAGCGTAAGCTTATCCACGGGCCGTCCGTCCCGGGTGGAGCCAAACGGCTCCTGGCATACTGCCATGGGAATCGCCTCCTTTATCAGGCATTACCATGACAGTATATCACAGTTTTACCAGAAAAACAAGGTTGGATTTCCTTCCTTTTAGAGGAAATCGGGCGTGGACGCCGGTTTCGCGCCCCGCGTATTCCCGCCGTCCCGCAAACCCCCTTTTCAAGCCGCCCCAACTGTGCTATACTGTCTCTATCAAGGAAAAACCCGTGAAAAAACACAGAAAAGAGGAAAGAACGATGTCAACTCCCCACAATGCCGCCAATCCCGGCGATTTTGCGAAGACCGTCCTGATGCCCGGCGACCCGCTGCGCTCCCAATTCATCGCCGAGACCTTCCTGGAGAGCGCCCGGCTGGTAAACAACGTCCGGGGCGTCCAGGGCTACACGGGGACCTATAAGGGCGTTCCCGTCTCCGTCATGGCCTCCGGCATGGGGATGCCCTCCATGGGCATCTACGCCTATGAGCTCTACAGCGTCTATGGTGTGGAGAACATCATCCGCATCGGCTCCGCCGGGGCCATCAGCCCCAAGCTTCACCTGCGCGATGTGATTGCCGCCCAGGGGGCCTGCACCAACTCCAACTTTGCCCACCAGTACGGCCTGCCGGGCCAGCTGGCCCCGATTGCGGACTTCACGCTGCTGGAGACCGCCGTATCCGCCGCCCGGGAGGCGGGCGTCAACATGCCGGTGGGCAGCGTGCTCAGCTCCGACACCTTCTATGACGCGTCCAACACCACCATGAAGTGGGCGGAGCTGGGGGTGCTGGCGGTAGAGATGGAGGCGGCGGGCCTGTACATGACCGCCGCCAAGCTGGGCAAGCGGGCCCTGGCCATCTGCTCCATCTCCGACAGCATCGTCACCGGCGAGGCCCTGTCCGCCGCTGACCGGCAGACCACCTTCACCGCCATGATGCGGATTGCCCTGGAGACCGCCGTAAAGATGGAGGACAAATAAATCTACATTATTATTATAAGGAGGCAGATAACATGACAATCACCTGGCTTGGACACTCCTGCTTTGTACTGGAGAGCGGCGGCTTCCGCGCTCTGCTGGACCCCTATCACGAGGTGCAGGGCCTGCCCGACATAGAGGCGGAGGCCGACGCGGTCTATTGCAGCCACGACCACTTTGACCACGGCTGGACGGAGAACATCCGTCTGAGCACCGGTAAGGAAAACCCCTTTACCGTCCGCGAGATTCAGACCTTTCATGACGACAAAGGCGGCGCTCTGCGCGGAAGCAACGTAGTCCGCGCCTTCACGGCGGAGGGTCTGACCGTGGCCCACCTGGGGGACCTGGGTCACCAGCTGAGCGAGGCGCAGCTGTCTGCGCTGGGCCGCTGCGATGCGCTCCTCATCCCGGTGGGCGGCTACTACACAATTGACGCCGCCGGGGCTAAGTCCGTGGCGGACGCCGTCGGCGCGCCCGTTGTGATCCCCATGCACTACCGCAGGGGCTCCGTGGGCTTCGACGTTCTGGGTACGGTGGAGGACTTCACCGCCCTGTACCCCCGGGAGCTGGTACAGGCATATCCCGGCCGCACCTTGACCCTGACCGAGGGCACGCCTCGTCAGGTGGCGGTGCTGTCCCTGTAGGGCTGACAGCGCAAACAGCGAAGAGGGAGGACCGGCTGAGCCTGGTCCTCCCTCTTTTGACCATTTTTTGTATTTTTCGGCAAAAAGTCAACGATTTGGCATCACACCGCCCCAGCCAGCTCCTCCAGCGAGCCAAAGGAGTATCCCATACCTTCCCATTTTGTCAGCAGCTCGTCCAGAATTTCCGCATTGGTCCGCGAGGTGGAGTGCAGCAGGACGACGGCCCCGTTGTGGATGCGGGGCAGGAGCTTGGAATAGGCCTGTTCCGCCGTAGGCTGGCTGTCAGTATTCCAGTCCACATAGGCCAGGCTCCAGAAGATGGTTTTGTATCCCAGCTCCTGAGCCTGCCGCAGATTATCCTCGCTGTACTTCCCCTGGGGCGGGCGGTAGAAGTGGGACAGCTCCCGCCCCGTGGTCTGCTGGTAGAGCTGCGCCAGACTGTCCAGTTCCTTTTGGAACGCCTCTTTTTGTGAGATGCTGGACATATCGGGGTGGTGGAAGGTGTGGTTGCCCACCACGTGGCCCTCCTCCGCCATGCGCCGCACGATGTCCGGAGCGGATTCGATCATGTGTCCCACCACGAAGAAGGCGGCGGGGGCGTTGTGTTTTTTCAGCGCGTCCAGAATCTGGTTGGTGTAGCCGTTTTCGTATCCGCAGTCAAAGGTGAGATAGATCACCTTTTGGGCAGTATCCCCCAGATAATACGCGTCGTATTTTGCCAGATCCGCCTGGGAAGCGTTGCCGGCGGGGGGCTGTCCCTCCGAGGGGAAGGACAATCCCCAATCGCCGGCGGCGGGGACGGCGGCGGGAGCGACAGCGGGGGCGACAGCGTCCCTGCCGCCCCAGAGGGAGAGGGCGACGGCGGCGGCCAGCAGTGCCGCTGTCAGCAGACTGAAGAGCAGGAGGCTTTTTTTGTTGGCAGAGGACATTTTTTGATCTCCTTTAGGCAGATAATTTTTCTTAATTTGCCCAAAGCGGGGGGGATTTATTCTCCCGAGATCGCGTTTCCAGAAAATTTTGTTGACGCACCGGAGGAAAACTTTTATAATAGGGCAGAGCCTCCGGGACTGTCGCTCCGCTTTGAGGAATAACGTCCATCGGGGCAGTATGATGAATTATTTTTTTAGAAACCCCGGCGCTTATCGGGCGGATATGGTCCGCCCCTGCGTCGGCCGCCGCCGTGCCCCCAGGGCAAATCTGAGCAGCCGCCTGGGGGACGGTCGAAGAAAGGATATCCAATGAACGAACGAAACCTGGCCTCCGAGGTTGTCGCGGAGGTAAAAAAAGCCATTGTCGGCAAGGACCCCGTCCTTGTTAAGGTCCTGGCTGCTATTCTGGCCAGGGGGCACATTCTTCTGGAGGACATCCCCGGCGTGGGCAAAACCACCCTTGCCCTGGCGTTCGCCAAGGCGCTGGACCTCCAATTCTCCCGGGTGCAGTTCACCCCCGACGTGATGCCCTCCGACGTGACCGGTTTCTCCATTTATAATAAAGAGACGGGAAAGATGGAATACCAGCCGGGGGCCGTAATGTGCAACCTCTTCCTGGCTGACGAGCTCAACCGGGCCACCAGCCGCACCCAGTCCGCCCTTCTGGAGGCCATGGAGGAGGGACAGGTCACTGTGGACGGCGTGACCCGTCCCGTCCCCCAGCCCTTCATGGTCATAGCTACACAGAACCCCGTGGGGGCCTCCGGCACTCAGAAGCTCCCCGACAGCCAGCTGGACAGATTCCTCCTGCGTCTGAGCATGGGTTACCCCACGGAACAGGAGGAGCTGGAGCTCCTGCGCCGCCGCCAGTTCGGCCGCGCCATGGACGGCGTGCAGCAGGTGGTGGACCGTGAAGGCCTGGAGCGGATGCGCCAGTCCGCCGGCGCCGTCCATGTCAGCGAGGAGATCATGCGCTACATCATCCGCCTGGTGGCCGCCACCCGGAAGCATCCCCAGCTTATTCAGGGGGCCAGTCCCCGGGCCACCCTGGCCGTAACTGCTGTCAGCCGGGCGGTGGCCTTTCTCCGCGCCCGGGACTACGTGGTGCCCGAGGACGTGCAGACTATCTGGGTGGATGCCGTGGCGCACCGTCTGCTGCTGATCCCCGGCGCGGAGCGCTCCACCGATGCCCAGGAGATTGCCCAGGGAGTTCTGCGCTCGGTGGAGCCCCCCAGGATTCGCTGACGCCATGTTGAGACGGCGTGTCCTCTACGCCCTGGTCCTCCTGCTGGCCGTTCTGGGCCAGATTCTGGACGTGGGGTATCTGTTTCATTTCATCTTTTTTGCGGTGCTGTGCCTGCCCCTTCTGGGGTTGGCCGTCAGCCTGCCGGCTATGCTGGGCTGCCGGGCAATTTTGGATGCCTCTACCCAGCGGGTGGCCCGGGGCGGCACCGCCACCTGGACCCTTACCTTGACCAATCCCTTCGGCCTGCCGCTGGCCCGGGCCTCCTGCCGCGTGCGGGTGTCCAACGCCATGACCCAGGAGCTCCACACCGCCCGCGCCGTGCTGAGCCGTGTCGCGCCGGAGGAGCGCCGGGCCTGGACTTTGGAGACGGACCACTGCGGCGCGGCGGAGTGTCGGGTGGAGCGGCTGTGGGTGTGCGACTGTCTGGGGCTGTTCGCCCTGCCTGTGCGGCGGCCCTGTGCGGCGGCGCTGCTGATCGTCCCCCTGCCGGAGGACCCCGGACCCATTCAGCTGCCGGAGGGCGCGGGTCTGCCGGTTCCTCAGCACAGGGGCGGGGCGGTGTACGGGGAGCTCTATGATCTGCGCCCCTATCGCCCCGGGGACAGTCCGCGTATGATTCATTGGAAAATGACCGCCAAGCGGGACGAGCCGGTCACCAGGGAATCGCCGGAAGACCAGCGGCCCCTGCCGGTGCTGACACTCGACCACTTCGGCCCACTGGACCGGATGGATCGGGCGCTGGACCGCCTGGAGGGGTACAGCCGGGCCCTGCTGGAGCAGGAGCGGCCCCATGAGGTCCGCTGGCTTCACCCGGTCAACGGCGCGCCCCGCTGCCGCCTGGTGGCAGGGGAGCGGGACTGGGAGAACTGTCTGGCGGCCATCCTGGCCGACCCGGCTCCTCTGCATGGCCGCTCCATTCTGGCCGAGCCCATGGCCCGGCAGTCCGGCGGAGCGATCTATCAAATTCACGTCACCGGAAAGGAGGACCCCTATGGGCAGACTTGACGGCCCCCACGCGGACGGGAGGCTTCTGCTGTTGGCGGCGGATATGCTGACGGTGCTGCTGCTGACGGTGGGCACGGTCCTCTCCTTTCTGTCTGCTTATGACCTGCGTACGGACACGGGGGCGGTGCTTGTCTTCTGCGGAACAGCCTCGGTGGTGTCCGCCGCTTTGCACAGTATGTCCAGGCCCTGGTGGTCCCTGGGGACAGCGGCGGCCATCGCCGCCGTCTTTTGGTGGATGTGGGAGGAGAGCCTCCCGGTTTTGCAATGGATTGGTCATGCGATGGGCCTGCCGGGGCCCTATCTCGCCTGGAGCAGCAGGTGGGAGGAGCGTCTGCTGCCCGTGCTTCTGCTGTTGTGCGCCGCCATGACCTGGCTGCTGGGATGGGCGGCGGTGCGGGCCCGGCGGTGGTATCTGTCGGCGCTGCTGACCCTGCTGCCGGTACTGCCCGCCATCCAGTCCGGGGTGCTGCCCGCCTGGGGGGCCGTGCTGGCGGTCTTTGCCGGGTGGGGGGCCATGCTTCTCACCGCGCTCTACAGCCGGAAGGACCCGGGCGGTCTGGGCCGTGCGCGGCTGCTGAGTCTGGCGGGAATGGCGGCGCTGCTGCTGGCGCTGACCATGGCTCTGCCCAGGGAGGGCTATCGCCGTCCCCAGTGGGCCACCGATGCTCGGACAGCTCTGATCCGCGGGACCGTCCGGACGATGGAGCGGTTTTTTGATATGAACGAGGCCACGGTCCTCACGGACTTGGGCCTGGATCTCAGCATTCCCGGCGAGGGGGCGGGCTTCGCGGCCGCCGAGGATGAGTCGGGCCCGCCCGGAACCTTCGACGGCGGACCCGGACGGCGGGAGGACTTACAGTCCGCGGGACCACGGCGCTTCCAAGGCCAGCAGATCATGCGTCTGCACACGGATCAGCCGGACCCGGCGGGCCGGGTCTATCTTCTGGGCGGGACCATGGACCGCTACACCGGAAACAGCTGGGAGAGCCGGGAGCCGGTGGGGGACAGCCCCGGAAGTCTCCCCGCCCAGACCGCGCCGGAGGTTCCGTCGTATACGATGACCATCAAGGCCTCCCAGTTCTGGGGGACCTGGTACTACCCCTATCGGTTCGTAGACGGAGGAACTCTGGACGAGAGCGGACGGCTCACCGACCCGGTTGTGGTTGTCGAGGCGGCGGAGGACGGTCCGTACTTCCTGGATGTGTCCGGCGCAGAGGAGTACCAGATCACCTACCGCCCCGGCGGACCAGAGGACGGTTTCACCGGCCTGCCGGACCCCTGGGCCGATTTCGAGGATGTCTACCGACTGCGGGCCGCAGACCGGTATCTGGCCGTACCCGGCGGGCTGTGGGAGGTCCTGGAGCCCCTGCTGGAGCTGCTTACCCGGCAGTCCGAGCCCCCGGCTCCGGGGATGCCCGCCTGCCTGAGTGCTCCTGTGGCTGCCGCTTCCAGAACGGCGGCACTGCTGTCCGAGCTGGCGGCCTACGATCTGAACGCTCCGGCCATGGAGCCGGGGGAGGACTTTGTGGAGCACTTCCTGGCGGAGCGGAAGGGGTACTGTGTCCACTTCGCCACCGCCGGGGTCATGCTGCTGCGGATGCAGGGTATTCCTGCCCGGTACGCCGCCGGCTATGTGGTCGAGCTGGACAGCCAGGGTCAGGGACGGGTGATGGACAGCGATGCCCACGCCTGGGCGGAGATCTATCTGAACGGCTACGGCTGGTATCCGGTGGAGATGACCCCCGGCTACACCGGCGGCGAGAGCGGCGTCGAGCTGTCCGGCAGTCCCCAGGCTCCGGAGCCGGATCTGCCTCCAGAGCGGGAACAGGAGCCAGAAGCTCTGCCTGTGGAGCCAGACAGTCCCGAGGAGTCCGCTCCTCCGTCTGATGGGGAGGAGGATATGCCGGAAAACGGGCAGGAGGAGATGGAGAAAGAGCCGGAGGATGTGGACTGGGGCGGAGCGCTGCGGACCGCAGCGCGGCTGGCGCTGACCCTGGGAGGACTGGGGGGCGCGTATGGACTGGCCCTGCTGCCCAGGCGTATGGAGAAGCAGAGCAGGGATACGGGACGCTCGGTGATCGCTGCCTACCGCCGCTACCGGCGGACGCTGCGCTGGAGCGGTGCAGAGGACGAGGAGCTGGAGATGCTGGGCCGCAAGGCGAAGTTCAGCCAGCACACTCTGACCGAGGAGGAGCGGCGGATGGCCTGGGAGCGCCTGGACGCATCGGCTGCCGTTGCCCGGAGCCGGCAGAAGAAATGGAAGCGGTGGATTTTGATATTGCTGCGCCCGATACTGTAACGTGTCTGCGGGTGCTTGAAAGTGCGGCGGCCTGTAAAGCCGAAGGCCAGCCCCTGACGCAAACCCCTTCATATAGGGATAGAAAGGGGCGTTTGTTGCACGCGGACGTGCAACCCCTTTTGTGTTTTTTTATGATCTTTAGGTGGGAGGCCCTGCGGAGGGAACGGTATTGGCAGCGGACGGTGCGCCCAGCATCATCCGGCTGCTGCTGGGAAAGGGGGGCTACTCCTATCTGGTCGCAGACGGCGGAGTTTCTGGAGTATCTGCGGGAACACACGTGATAGTTTGATGCGCAGTAAGGCCGGCGGTCCCCGGAAGGGGGCCGCCGGCCGACGTATTCTTGATGGATCAGCCGCCTAAATATGCCTTGCGCACCTGATCGCTGGCCATCAGCTCCGCGCCGGTGCCGGACAGAGAGATGCGCCCGGTCTCCAGCACATAGGCCCGGTTCGCTACGCTCAGGGCCGCCTGGGCGTTCTGCTCCACCAGCAATATGGTGGTGCCGGCGGCGTGGAGCTCCTTAATAATGTCGAAAATCTGCTCCACCAGGATGGGGGCCAGTCCCATAGAGGGCTCATCCAGCATCAGCAGCTTGGGCCGGCTCATCAGCGCCCGGCCCATGGCCAGCATCTGCTGCTCGCCGCCGGACAGGGTTCCGGCTATCTGCCTGCGCCGCTCCTCCAGTCGGGGGAAGCGCTTGTACACGTCCGCCACGCCGGGGGCAATGGCGGAGCTGGGCTGGGTATACGCGCCCATCTCCAGGTTTTCCTCCACGGTCATTTGGAGGAAAATTCGCCGGCCCTCAGGCACCTGGGCGAGACCCTTCTCCACCACCTTGTGAGGGGCGGCGCCCTTGAGATCCTGCTCCAAAAAGCGCACCGAGCCCGTCCGGGGATGGAGCAGACCGGACACTGTGTTCAGCACCGTGGACTTGCCCGCGCCGTTGGCTCCGATGAGGGTGACGATCTCCCCCTCGTTGACCTCGAAGGAGACGCCTTTGACGGCGTGGATGCTGCCGTAGTATACGTGGATGTCGTCAACTTTCAGCATAGCCATAGTCCTACGCCTCCTTCTGCTTGCCCAGGTATGCCTCGATGACCGCCGGATTGGCCTGGATGTCATCGGGAGTGCCCTTGGCGATGATGCGGCCAAAGTTCAGCACGCAGATGCCCTCGCAGACCCCCATGACCAGGTTCATATCGTGTTCAATGAGCATGATGGCAATCTGAAAGGTGTCCCGGATTTTCCGGATGTTGTTCATCAGCTCCGCTGTCTCCGACGGGTTCATTCCAGCTGCCGGTTCGTCCAGCAGCAGCAGGCTGGGCTTGGTGGCCAGAGCCCGGACGATCTCCAGCCGCCGCTGGGCTCCGTAGGGCAGAGAGCCTGCCTGGTAGCCGGCCATGTCTTGCATGTCGAAAATATGCAGCAGCTCCAGGGCCTTCTCGTGGGCCTCCCGCTCCTTTTTCCAGTAGGAGGGCAGGCGAAGTATGCCGGACAGGGCGCTGTATTTCATCTGTTCGTGGAGGCCCACTTTTACGTTGTCCTCCACCGTCAGATTGCCGAACAGGCGGATATTCTGGAAGGTTCGGGCGACTCCCATGTGGCTGACCTGGACGGTGCTCTTGCCCGCTGTGTCCCGGCCGTCGATCATCACGGTGCCTCGGGTGGGCTGGTAGACCTTGGTCAGCAGGTTGAACACCGTGGTTTTTCCCGCGCCGTTGGGGCCAATGAGGCCCGCAATCTCCGTGCGTCCGATGGCCATGTTGAAGTCGTCCACCGCCGTCAGGCCCCCGAAGTCTATACCCAGGTGGCGGCACTCCAGAATGGGGCGCTTGTCCACATCTCGCTCGGGGATGATATTGGTGCTGGGGACCGGCACAAGCTTGGGCTTGGGATAGCTGTTTTTCTGCTGCTCGCTCATTTGGCGGCGCCCCCTTTCTTTTTCTTCCGGCGGAAGGTGGAGTTGATGAAGTCCTGCACCGTGGGATTGTTGGTGGCCAGCATGACCAGGATCAGTACAATGGCGTACACCAGCATTCTGTAGTCCGCGAGGCCCCGCATAGCCTTGGTCTCCGGCAGGACCGTCAGGAAGGTGGCCGCCACGATGGAGCCCCACATGTTCCCCTGTCCGCCCAGGACCACGAAGACCAGGATCAAAATAGAAGTGTTGAAATCAAACTTGTTGGCGGTGATGGTGTTCTGACCCAGGGCAAACAGAGTGCCCGCCGCCCCCGCCATGGCGGCGGAGATGACGAATGCCATCAGCTTATACTTGGTGACGTTGATGCCCACGCTCTCGGCGGCGATGCGGTTGTCCCGCAGGGCCATGATGGCCCTGCCCGCCCGGCTGCCCACCAGGTTGAAAATCACCGCCAGCACCAGCATAATAAGAATAAACCCGGCGGTGAAAGAGGATATCTTGTCGATGCCGTTGACGCCCATGGCGCCGTTGAGGATCATCCTGCCGCCGTCCCGGAAGATGATCCGGTTCTCCAGAAAGCTGACGTGGAGCCCGCGGCCGTCCATGCCGATATACAGATTCTCCACAATGGATTTGATGATCTGGCCGAAGGCCAGGGTGACGATAGCCAGGTAGTCACCGTTGAGCCGCAGCACCGGGATGCCCACTAGAGTCCCGACGGCGGCGGCGAACACCGCGCCGATCAGCATGGCCGCCGCCAGCCGCAGCGCGTTGGAGGGAATAGGCAACGCTGCCGCGGCCACCGCCCCGGCAAAGGCCCCCACGCTCATGAAGCCTGCGTGGCCCAGGCTCAGCTCGCCCAGCACGCCCACCGTGAGGTTCAGGCTAAGGGCCATAGCGACATAGGCGCAGATGGGCACCAGCTGACCCTGGACGGTGGACGAGAGCAGTCCGGCGCTCCGCATAATCTGGATGATGGCGTAGGCCAGGATCACCGCGCCGAAGGTGGCGAAATTGACCCGGCTGGTTCTGTTCAATCGAATCTTTTTCATAGCCCCCACCTTATACTTTCTCCCGGATCTGCTTGCCCAGCAGGCCGGAGGGTCTCACCAGCAGCACCACAATCAGCA
The DNA here is from genome assembly GCA_910584045.1 of uncultured Oscillospiraceae bacterium. Lineage (GTDB taxonomy): Bacteria > Bacillota > Clostridia > Oscillospirales > Oscillospiraceae > Pelethomonas. The sequence continues at coordinate 31,473 of CAJTYO010000020.1, forward strand.
CAGCGAACACAATGGCGTTAGACATCTGTGTGGAGATATAGGCGCTGGCAAAGATCTCGATAATACCCAGCAGTATACCGCCCAGCAGCGCCCCGGGGATGGAGCCGATACCACCGAACACAGCGGCGGTAAAGGCCTTGATGCCCGGCATGGAGCCGGTGGTAGGGGTTAGGGTGGGATAGACCGAGCAGAACAGCACCCCTGCGATGGCCGCCAAGGCAGAGCCGATGGCGAAGGTCATGGATATAGTTGCGTTGACGTTGATGCCCATCAGCTGGGCTGCGCCCTTGTCTTCGGAGCAGGCCCGCATGGCTTTGCCCATCTTAGTCCGGCCAGTGAACCAGGTCAGCGCCAGCATGATGACCACACAGGCCAGTACCGTGACGATGGCGGCTATAGTGATCTTCAGCTCGCCGCCGAAGAGGGAAATGGGCTGGCTGGAGAAGAAGGAGGGGAACATCTTGATGTTGGAGCTCCAGAGCAGCTGGGCTCCATTTTGGAGGAAGTAACTCACGCCGATGGCGGTAATCAGCACCGCCAGGGACGTGGCCTGCCGCAACGGCTTGTAGGCCAGACGCTCAATGACAATGCCCAGGGCGGTGCAGGCGATAACCGCCAGCAGTACGCCCGCCGCCGGCGGCAGGTGGAAGGAGGAGACGGAGAAGAAGCAGATATACGCGCCTACCATGATGACGTCGCCATGGGCGAAGTTGAGCATCTTGGCGATGCCGTAAACCATGGTGTAGCCCAAAGCGATGATGGCGTACACGCTGCCCAGGCTGATACCGTTAATGAGATGGTTGAGAAAGATCAGCAAGTCGATGCACCTCGTTTTCTGTCTGGTGTTCGGGCCCATCGGAAAAACGGAGAGACTTACCCGCCTTTCCGACAAGCCCGACAGGGGCGGAAGGTCTGCCGGTGAAATGTGACGGGAGAGGACTGCCGGACCCCGGCAGTCCTCTCAGGTACTCTGGGGGGCTTCTAATCCATGCCAACGGAGGCGCCGGTCTGGATATACATGCCCTTGGGGCTCTTGGTGACGGTGCCCTCGGCGGACCATGTCATGTTCTCACCGGTCAGGCCGTTGAAGGTCATGGAGGTGAATTTGCCGATGAGGAGGTCGCACATCTCGCTGGCGGGGGTGGCGTCAGTGACGCCCTCGTCCTTCAAGGCGTTATAGATGGCGTACACACAGTCGTAGGCGTCGGCGGCAAACTGGTTGGGTACGTCGCCGTATTTCTCCTTGTACTTGGCCACGAAGCTTTTGGTGGCGTCGTCCTCTGCGTCGGCGTTGAAGGGGGTCAGCAGCATGACGCCCTCGGCCAGGGCGGTGTCGAAGCCGTCCACGGACAGGATGCCATCCATGCCGTCCACGCCGAAATACTTGGGACTATAGCCCATGGCGTTGGCCTGGGTGAGGATCAGGGCGTTGGGACCGTAGTAGGTGGGAAGGTAGATCAGGTCCGCGCCGTTGTTCTTTGCGTCGTTGAGCTGCACTGAGAAGTCGGTCTGGCTGTCGGTGGTAAAAGTGGTGGTGGATACGATGTTCAGACCCAGCTCGGCGGCCTTGGCGGCAAAGCTGTTGTAGATGCCTGTGGAGTACACGTCGTCATTTTTGTAGATCACGGCGATAGCGTTGCCCAAACCGTTATCGCTGATGTACTGGGCGGAGGCGCTGCCCTGATTGGGGTCCACGAAGCACATCTGGAACACATTGCTGTGGCGCGCCACGTCCACTGAGCCGGTCAAAGGATTGACCACGCCGCCGATGACGTCGGTAGAACTGGCGGAGGGGGTCAGGTAGAAAATGTGGTCAGCGTCGCTTTCGGCAGCGGTGGCCGCACCGGGGGTGGAGGTGACGGAGCCCAGGAATACCTGCATACCCCAATCCTTCAGGGTGTTGTAGGCGTTAACGGACTTTTCAGGGTCGTGAGCGTCGTCCTCGTAGCGGAGGTCGAACTGGATGCCGCCCAGAGCGTTAATTTCCTCGGCGGCAATTTCAGCGCCGCCTTTGGCAGCGTTACCGTAGATGGCGGCCTCACCGGTGAGGGGGCCCGCGCCGCCGATCTTAATGGCGGCGCCGTTTTTCTGGTCGTTATCGCCGCCGCAGGACGTCATGACCAGGGTCAGCGCCAGAGCCAGCACAAGTGCAAAAAACTTCTTCATTGATCCATACTCCTTTATTTTAACTAACCTTTTTCATCCTATCCCTCGCAAGATAAGCAGGTTTCATGATAAAACCTAATCCCCCAAAAGTCAACCGTCATTCTGTACACAAATTATTCACAGATAAACCGCCTGCTTTATTGCCATTTCACACAAAATGGAAGGATTTTTTGTCCGGAGGCGTAAAATTCCTGTCAAATGAGAAAAAATTTTTCATATTTATCATGAGAGTTATTCATAATATACACAGGTTTGGTCATACATGGGCCCGCAGTGGAATTCACACAATCCCCTCGCCCGGGGGTGGAAAAAGGCTGTGCATGAGGTAGTGCCCGATAAAGAACAAGGCAAAAAACGTAAAATTGTTAGGCAGTCACCGAAAAAGCAGGCCTATGTTATAAAATTGAACGTTCAGAAAAAAGCACGATTTTCGTATTTTTTTATTTATTCAATTACCATGGGGGAAAGGGGGAGAATGCCGGGATTCTCCCCCTTTTTCAAAAAATATTTGAAATTAGCATTGAGCCCTAGTGGCTGTTGGTGTATAATTGTATTCGTGCGGGCCAGTCCCGCCGACAACATACTTACATACGGAGGAAGCAAGCCATGTTTACCGCTCTTTTGAACAATTTAAAGGCCAACCGCCGCACCATCGTCTTTACCGAGGGACCCGACGCCCGCATTCAGGAGGCCGCCCAGCGTCTGATGCAGGAGGACCTGATGAACGTGATCCTGGTGGGCAATGTGGACGAAGTGAAGGCCTCCGCCCAGAAAAACGGCTTCGACGTGTCCGGCGCGGAAATCCTGGACCCCGAGACCTATGCGGGCATGGACGAGATGGTGGCCAAGATGGTGGAGCTGCGCAAGGGCAAGATGAGTGAGGACGACTGCCGCACTGCGCTGAAGAAGGGCAACTACTTCGGCACCATGCTGGTGAAGTTGGGCAAAGCTGACGCCCTGCTGGGCGGCGCCACCTATTCTACCGCCGACACGGTCCGTCCGGCTCTTCAGCTCATCAAGACCAAGCCCGGCGCACACCTGGTGAGCTCCTGCTTCATCATGAAGCGGGACGGCGGGGACGAGGCTCTGCGGATGCTGTGCATGGGTGACTGCGCTATCAACATCTCCTACGAGGACAGTGTTGACAAGGAGGGGAACGTCACTGTCTCCGCTGCCCAGAAGCTGGCCGAGGTGGCTGTGGAATCCGCCCGCACAGCCCAGTTCTTCGGTATTGAGCCCAAGGTAGCCATGCTCAGCTTCTCCACCAAGGGCTCCGGAAAGGGGGCGACAGTGCCTCTGTCCGCCGCGGCCACCAAGGTAGCCCAGGAGCTGGCTCCCGAGTTCGCCATTGACGGCGAGATGCAGTTCGACGCCGCCGTCTCTCCCACCGTAGGCCAGCTGAAGTTCCCCGGCAGTAAGGTGGCGGGCTATGCCAACACCTTCGTGTTCCCCAACATTGAGGCGGGCAATATTGGCTATAAAATCGCCCAGCGCCTGGGCGGCTATGAGGCCTATGGTCCCATCCTCCAGGGGCTGAACGCCCCCATCAATGACCTCAGCCGCGGCTGCAACGCCGAGGAGGTCTACAAGATGGCTATTATTACGGCGGGAATGAAGTAAAATCGTACACAAAACCGTCCCTCCCGGCTCCGGGCGGGACGGTTTTTGTGCGTTGCCGTATAAAATTTTGAAACATTATGATGCTCTCACAGGGGCGTGTATTATCCGTCCGCTTGTTTTCGCCTCATCAGCCGTTGTGAATAGCCCAGCGGAGATAATACCCTGGAGCTTGTTCACCCCGGCTCAGGCCATACCCGGTCCCTCGCCGGACAGGCGGTAGCTCTCCCGGTAGGCCTTGGGCGTCTGTCCAACGTATTTCTTGAAGGCCCGGATGAAATGGCTTTGGGAGCTGAAAGCCAGGATGGCGCTGATGTCTGCACTGGAATACTCGGAATAGCGCAGCATGTTCCGAGCCGCCTCCATCCGCTTGGCCATGATGTATGCCGATACGGGCAGGCCCAGCTCCTCCTTGAATACTGTTGATAGATACCCCTGGCTCAGACCGCATGCGTCCGCCAGCTCCTGAAGTGTGATGGGCTGGTGCAGGTGGTTATAGATATAGTCGAGGCACTGGGCTACCGGTCGGGAGAAGGTCCGCTTCTTATCCAGCTTCTGCACCTCACACAGATAGAAGCAAAAGGCATCCCGGGACAGGGCCTCGATCTCCTCAATATTCTCCATTACATCCATTTTCCGGATATACAGGTCACTGGCTCGATAGGCCCGCTTGGCATCCAGCCCTCCCTGTATTGCCGCCCGGCAGGCGGAGGCAATACAGCACACCGTCAGATACTTTTTGTTCCGAAGTGGATCGTCGGACACCGTACCCGTGTCGCTTTCTGAGCGGCGGGATCTCCGGTCAAATTCCTCCATAGCCCGGGGATCCCCCGCCTGAAGCAGGTCAAACTGATAGCGCTCCTCCTCATAGGTATGGTGGCGCACGTCCGATTCCCGCTCGAGATATTCCTGATAGGACAGGGCCTTTTCGTCAATCAGATGATGACATCCCATGGGCGCTCCTCCTTTTTCCGCATGATGTAAATCACATAAAAATCATACTATGAATCGGATGGAAATGCAATATCTTTCCTGCCCGATCTGCTATGATAAGGGCACATCAAGGGAAACCGGATGCGACACATCAGACAAACATCTGCGAAATATATAAGGAGGGCTTCGCTATGAACAGCCGTAACATCAATGCCGCAGGCAGACCTCAGACCATCCGCACCGCTATGGAGGCTCTGGCGGCAGCCTCCACCCGCTGCTGCCGGCGCTGCCGGGCCGAACATCGGGCTCGTGCTTTTGAGCGCCACGTCAAGAGCTTTGCCAATACCAACATCTGCTATACCACTATCAACGGCATTTCCATTCCCGTACCGCTCTGCTGATGGACGAATCGTGAAAATGCCGGCAAGCCGCCGGTCCCTCTTTGGGACCGGCGGCTTGTATGCATATATTTCATTACGCCGCCTTCTGGGGCAGCACCCGGCTGCGATCCAGAACCTCCAGCAGCGGCAGGCCCAGGATATAACACACCAGCAGCTCTGCGCCGCCCACAGACAGCGCATTGAAAGCAAATGCGGCGGGAAAGGCGGCGGTAAACCCAGTGGTCTGCCAAGCTAACAGAGCCCCCACCACCAATCCGTTGCACACCACCGGCGGCAGCGGGGCCAGCCATTTGCTCCCGCACCGGGCGGTCATCAGACCGGCAGCGAGGGTGGCCAAGGAACCGAAGATGAGATCGGGCAGCCCATAGGGACTGATGATATTGGATAGGACACATCCGGCAAACAGTCCCCACGCGGCGGTAGGACACAGAAAGGGTAGCACTGTCAGGGCCTCCGCGAACCGGCATTGGAAGATACCGAAGCTCAGGCCAAAGATATTGCCGAAATAGCACAGGGTGACGTACAGCGCGCCCACCAGGGCGGCGAAGGTGATGTCGCGGACGCTCAGCTTGGTTTTCATTTGTCGTTCCTCCATTTTTTGTTTAGAGAACGGTCTCCCGACCGGGAGCCGAACGAACGCGGAGACTCTCCGCGCTTGGACTGGGTGTGGAAACCAGTCAGATGGATTATACCACGCTGCCGGTAGGTTGTAAAGGAAAATCACCGCACAAATCTTTGCAAAGCTTCAGATGCCGCCTGAATTTTTATTTATATAAAAGGACGGCTCAGAGGATGACCTTGACGAGCGCATATAATAATGATATAATAATGTACATAAAGGAGGTCTTTATCATGCCGCAAATCAGACCGATTACTGACCTGCGCAACACAAACGAAATATCCGAGCTGTGCCACGCCAAAAAGGAGCCCATTTTCATTACAAAGAACGGATATGGCGACCTGGTCGTCATGAGCATCGAGACCTACGAGTCGTTGATGTCTATATCCGCCGTGCCGCAGACGGAGGGGATGTGCCTCCTTACGGAGCAATCCCCCGTGTGGGCCGGGGTCCTGGCCGACGTACTCACCCAGAACGGCATTCCTTTCGTCAAGGAGAGCAGTTTGGGCGCAGGTATGGCGCTGCAGGCTGGTCCCATGCTGGAGTCCTTCCGCTTTTTTGTCCCCCGTGCACAGTTTGATGCCGCGAAGGATTTGTCCGACAGCCTCTTCTCGGGAGAAGCAGAGGCATAGCCTACCCTCCTGCGGGACGACATGCCGGCAATAACATTTGTGGATATCTTATTAAAAAAATGACAGTCCCCCCTGGAGTGGTACTCAGTACCGCTCCAGGGGGGACCATTATTTTCTATATCCGCAAACATAACGCTAAGCAGCCCTGCGCCCCGGCGCAGATTCAGTTCGTACTCCGCTTTTTGCGCTGGGCGGCAAAAATATTCTGGGTGATCCGCGCCTGATCGGATTCGTTCAGTTCCAGGAACTGACAGCCATATTCGGTCTTGCCCTCCCCCTTGTCGATGATACGCAGTACCTGGCAGAACATGACAGAGGGCTCCCGGTCCTCCAGCAACTTCACCTTCAACAGGAACTTGTCGCCCTCCTGATACGCATATTCAGAGCTGATGCAGGCCCCGCCCACACTGACATTCACCAGCCGGCAAGGTTTTTCTCCCGCACCGATGCCGCCAAGTTTGACCGCAGTCGCCTCAACGTCCATACTCAGGCGGAAGAAGGCGCGGTCATTGCCAATCCGGGCAACATGCAGATCCTCTACCTGCCACACGTGCTTGGGCTGGGGCGTGATGGTCCCCTCCATATAGACTGCCTTCCGTTCGCGGTCGTGGTAACCGCGGATGCGGACACGAAGAGGCTCCGCCTCCTCATCTTGCTCCTCCTCCGCGTCGGAGTATTGGTACAGCTTCGCGGTACTGCCATGCAGACCCATCAGCTTTGCTACGAACAGCAACCGACCATCAAAGGCGGTAACCTCCACCCGCATACCATTGTATATCTCCAGATCGTCCGTCTCTCCGGCGCTTCTCTCTGACGCAGGCGCTTCCGCCGCCGGCTTACGCTTTAAAAAATCGAGCAGTCCCATGCCCATCCTCCCATTGTGCCCCGCCCCTTGGCAGGGGGTGTGTCCTATTTCTCGCGCCGCTGCTTCATTGACTCGTCAGCCCATACGACCTGATTCCGGCCAAACCGTTTAGCATCGTACAGCATAGTGTCCGCTACTTTCAGGTAGGTGTCATAGGCATCCTCCGGCTTGGGCACCACAGTGACGCCTCCAATACTTACGGTGACCCACGGCGCCACGGCGGCGCTGTGGGGGATGTGGAGGTCCTCCACGGCTTGGCGGATGGTCTTCAAGTGCTCAAACGCCTCCGCAGAGCTGCCTCCCATGAAAAAAGCCACGAATTCCTCTCCGCCGTAGCGGGCAAAAAAGTCCGTGCTGCGCCGCAGGTGGGAGGCGGCTGTAGAAGCCACGGCGGCAATTACCTTGTCGCCGGCCGGATGACCGAAGGTGTCGTTGTACACTTTAAATTTATCGATATCAAACATGCAGATGGAAAACGGCACCTGTAGCCGGACGGCCTCCTGCCATTTGGTCAGGCTGTGGCGGTCGTGCCGGCGGCGGTTGGCCACGCCGGTCAGCTGATCGGTCATAGACTGATACTCCACCTGCTTGCGGTACTGGTACAATTTAATGTGGGTATTGACCCGCGCCTGTACAATCAGCGGATGGAAGGGCTTCACTATGTAATCCACCGCGCCTAGCATGAGGCCGCGCTGTTCATGCTCGATAGCGGAAAGCCCCGTAATCAGGATCACGGGCAGGTGGCGGGTGATAACCTCATCCTGCAATTTTTTCAGCAGCATAAACCCGTCCATCCCCGGCATAATCACATCCAGCAGGATCAGTGAATAGTCGCCGGAGCTGGCGGCGGAAAGCCCGTCTTCCGCCGTATGAACGGCGGTCACATCATACTCTTCATCCAGAATAGATTTCAACTGGGCAGCCTGCACAGGACTGTCGTCAACGATTAAAACTTTTTCCCTTTCCATTTCCTCACTCCTCGTTCAGCTCATCCATCCCCGGCGGTCAACATATTGTTTTTTTGACAATTCTTCACTTCTCATACTGGAGGCATTATATCCCATTGGAAGAAAAATAGCAAGCACTATTTCCTCCCCGGCTAGATGCTGTTGATTTACAATTCTATTTGAACGGGGCCACCTCGTATCAAAAAATTGTAAGGAGACGAAAAAATGAAAATTAAGGTAATCGGTAAGGCCCACCGTGAGGGCACGAGCAAGAAGACAGGCGCGGCGTATGACTTCCTCCAGGTTCACTACACCGGCCCGGATCGTGGCGTGGAAGGGCTTGCCGCCCTGGCCCTGAACCTGGACCCCTCCCTGATTCCCTATGCTGACATCAAGCTCAACGCTGAGTATGAAGTGGACTTCGGTCCCCGTGGCTATGTTGTTGGCTTCACGCCCGTGAAGTTTTAAGCCATGCCAACCCCACCAGCTTTTGACCCGTCCAACCCATGCCCTAATTGGGGCGTGAAATGCTGGGACTGCTGTCACTGTCCATGGTGCTATGTCTTTCGCAACCGGCCCCCACCATCCCCTCCTGCGTCTCCGCCCTGTAAGCGGCGGCGCAGACGGTAGCCGGTTCTACAAGGCCGGGAAAGGCCAGTATTACCCTTTCCCGGCTTCTGTAGAATTGTAGAAAGTAGAATCATGAAAGAGGGGGTAAACCTATGCAGTCTCGTAAGTGGCAGCTGACCATTAACAACCCAGCGGAAAAGGGCATTACTCATGATGTCCTGAGAGAATCCCTAGCCAAGTTCACCGGTATGCTTTACTGGTGCATGTGTGATGAAATCGGCAGCGAGGGTACATACCACACGCATGTGTACTTCGTTCTTCGTACTCCTACGGTCCATACCGTAGTCGAAAACCGCTTTCCCAGCATCCACCGCGAAAACGTAAAAGGCACATCCCAGCAAAACCGCGATTACGTCCTGAAAGAGGGCGAAAAATATAACAAGCTTCCGGATGGTTCTTACAACTATACGGACGGTTCCGGCAAAACCCATACTGGTGTAAACTATACTGCCACTTTTGAAGAATGGGGCGAAATGCCCCAGGAGCATCAGGGTAAATCGAAAGATGTAGAAAAAATCTACTCCCTGATAAAAGATGGCGCAACAAATTTGGAAATAATTGATGCTGTTCCCAGCGGCATGATGAATATAGACAAAATTGAACGTACACGTTCAATGCTCCGTGATACACACTTCGCTAACTCCTGGCGTGATCTCCAGGTAACGTACATTTTCGGTACTACCGGCGCGGGAAAAACCCGTTCCGTAATGGACAAGTACGGGTATCAGAATTGTTACCGTGTCACGGATTACCGGCATCCCTTTGATACTTATGACGGGCAAGATGTCCTGATCTTCGAGGAATACCGCTCTCAATTCAAAATCGCCGATATCCTTAACTATCTGGACGGCTATCCGCTTCTGCTCCCCTGCCGCTACTTCAACCGGCAAGCCTGCTATACCAAGGTTTTCATCATTAGCAATCTCCCCTTGGAAAAACAGTATACCAGTGTAATCCAAGAATCCCGCTCCGCTTTCTTTCGCCGCATTCATCAGGTCCGCGAGTATCAGCTTGACGAGGTTCTGGAATATGACAGCGTCAGTAAGTATATGACCCGTTCGTCCTTCGTCCCTGTGGAGAGTACCGAACTGCCTCCTTGGGGAAACATTGAATGAATATGCACTTTCAAAATGGAGGTTTTCCCATGAAAAAGTCACAGCGGGTCTTGTCCGTTCTGCTTTGTCTCGTAGTTATGCTGTCGATGATCTCTGCGCCCTCCGTGGCTCATGCCATGACGCTTTCGGAGTTGATGAATTCTAATGTCTCTAGTTGGATTGATAACAGTACCGCTAATACTTGGAATACGGTGGACAATTCTAATACTAACTATATGGTAAACAAGCCCCAGAATTATTATACGAATGTTACCAGTAGTGTTGTGGATAAGTCTGGCAACGTAACTAATTATTACCGTAGTGGTGATACTGTAAATACTAGGATTGTTGATAGCTATAATAAAACTTTTAATACTGTCTATAACACCACCAATAATACAAACAACTATCAGGCCAACGTCAAGCTGTCGAACTTCCTGAACCAGTACACCACCAATAACAACAACTATACCTATAGCGCGGATTTCAAGTCCTGGTACTATGATAATACCACTAACAACTACAATTACACTACTAATAATACCTACTATAATTACGACAACAGTAGATATTCTGTTGTTTCTCAGACCGTAGGCAATGACACACAGCAGTATCTGATTGAAACTGTGGCTCCCGGTGCCTCTGGCGTAGATTATGAGTGGGTCGCCGGTGTGCTCCTGTTTGCTATCATGTTGTTCTGTCTCATGAAACTGCTTGGAGGTGTCCTGAAGTAATGGAGGCTATGATTACATATTCTACCGGGATGCTGGATGCTATTGCTACGTTTCTCGGTTCTGAGCCTATCATTTACCTGCTCGCCTTTGTGGTGAAGGTGGTTAAAGATATCATTAAATAAGAAAGGAGAACGCACTATGCCTAGTACTGTCGCTGAGGGTGCAGCCCTGACCATGGCAACCGTCCTGTCCACCATTACGGAGGTTTTCACCGCCGCTGTCGGCTGGGTCGGCACTGTCGCTGAGACTGTTGCCGGTAACCCCCTGCTGCTGATTGGTGTCGTGATCGGTTTCATCGGCACTGGTATCGGCCTGTTCAGCCGCCTGCTGAGGGTCTAACCCCAACGGGGGGAGGAGGCGCGCGAACACAGTGCGCCCCCCCCCCCACACACACAACTTTTGTATCTACACTTACAAAAAGGAAGTGTTTTTATATGATCTTTATCATTTTCATAGCTTTGATCTATTTTGCAGTCTTCCTTCGTTCGTTCCTTTGCCCTCGGCACCCCCACGTCCTGAATATCTATTTCGGTGTCCCCGGCTCCGGTAAAACCACCTTCGCCGCCTATCTGACCCGGTGGGCCCTGCATGAAAACGCCCTTATCC
>CAJTYO010000021.1 GCA_910584045.1 uncultured Oscillospiraceae bacterium
GCGGCCATCTCCCGCTCGCCCTGGAGGACGTTGACCTCCACGCTGGTCTGGTTGTCGGCGGCGGTGGAGAAGATCTGGCTCTTGCGCACGGGGATGGTGGTGTTGCGCTCGATGAGCTTGGTGCACACGCCGCCCATGGTCTCGATGCCCAGGGACAGGGGGGTCACGTCCAGCAGCAGCAGGCCCTTCACATCGCCGGTGAGCACGCCGGCCTGGAGCGCGGCGCCCATGGCCACGCACTCGTCGGGGTTGATGCCCTTGAAGCCCTCCTTGCCGGTGATGCGCTTGACAGCGTCCTGCACGGCGGGGATGCGGCTGGAGCCGCCTACCAGCAGCACTTTGGAGATGTCACTGCCGCTCAGACCCGCGTCGCTCATGGCCTGGCGCACAGGGCCCATGGTAGCCTCCACCAGATGGGCGGTCAGCTCGTTGAACTTGGCCCGGCTGAGGGTCACGTCCAGGTGCTTGGGGCCGGTGGCGTCGGCGGTGATATAGGGCAGGTTGATGTTGGAGCTGGTCACGCCGCTCAGCTCGATCTTGGCCTTCTCAGCGGCTTCCTTCAGCCGCTGCATGGCCACCTTGTCGCCGGAGAGGTCGATGCCCTCAGTCTTCTTGAACTCGGCGACCAGGAACTTCATAACGCACTCGTCAAAGTCGTCGCCGCCCAGTCGGTTGTTGCCGGCGGTGGCCAGCACCTCGATGACACCGTCGTCGATGTCCAGAATGGACACGTCGAATGTGCCGCCGCCCAGGTCATAGACCATGACCTTCTGGGCCTCCTCCTTGTCCACGCCGTAGGCCAGAGCCGCGGCGGTGGGCTCGTTGATGATGCGCTTAACCTCCAGACCGGCGATCTTGCCGGCGTCCTTGGTGGCCTGACGCTGGGAGTCGGTGAAATAGGCGGGGACGGTAATGACCGCCTCGGTGACGGTGGCGCCCAAATAGGCCTCGGCATCCGCCTTCAGCTTCTGCAGAACCATGGCGGAGATCTCCTGGGGGGTATAGTTCTTGCTGTCAACGGAGACCCGGTGGTCGGTGCCCATCTCGCGCTTGATGGATGCGATGGTGCGGTCGGGGTTGGTGATGGCCTGGCGCTTGGCCACCTGCCCCACCATGCGCTCACCGGTCTTGGAGAAGGCCACGACGGACGGAGTGGTGCGGTTGCCCTCGGCGTTGGCGATGACGACGGCCTCGCCGCCCTCCATGACCGCCACGCAGGAGTTGGTTGTACCCAGATCGATTCCGATAACTTTAGACATAATATTGTCCTCCTAAATATATAGAAAAATTTTTTTACGATAGAATATGCCGGACAAATGTCCCTGCTAGTTGGCCACCTGCACCTTCGCGAAGCGAATGACCTTCTCCCCTAGGAGAAAGCCCTTCTCAAACACCTGAGCGACCACGTTCTCCCCCAGCTCCTCGCTGGCAGTGTGCATCACGGCCTCATGCCGCTCGGGGTCAAAGCTCTCACCGGCGGGATCAACCACCGTCACACCAAGCTTTTCCAGGATGCCCTCCAGCTGGTGGAAGATCATCTCCATACCCTTCTTGTGAACGTTCTCCTCGTCTCCGGCCTGCCGCACCGCCCGCTCCAGGTTGTCATATACCTCCAGGAACTTGCCGATGGTGTCTATTTTGGAATCCTGATAGATGGACTCCTTCTCCTTGGCGGTGCGCTTGCGGTAATTGTCGTACTCCGCCGCCAGGCGCAGATACTTGTCCTTCTGCTCCGCCACTTGTCCGGCCAGGGCCTCCATCTGCTCCATCTGCTCCCGGGTGAGGGTGAAGGTCTCCGCCGTCTCCTCCGGGGCCGCCTCGCTCTCGCCGGCGGGGGTTTCGTTTTTCTCCTCGTCCAGGGGCGCGTTGTTTTCTTTCTTACTCACGATTTATCGTCCTCCTTCGGGGGTAACTGATTACTTTTTCCAAACATTCGGCTTAAACTCTCGGCAAAGTAGCTCAGCCGGGCAGCTACGGCGGCGTAGTCCATCCGTGTGGGACCCACCACGCCGATGAGGCCCCGCATATTTTCGCCGATGTCATAGCTGGCCACCACCACGCTGGCATCCTTCAGAGCCTCGTTGACGTTCTCCGGACCAATGAGGATCTGCATGGGAGTGTTCTCGTCCAGCACCGGCAGATCCGCCTTCCGGTCGGTCAGCAGACTCATCAGGCCGTCGGCCCTGACGGGGTCCTGGAACTCCGGCTGGCGCAGCAGCTGGGTTTGGCCGGTTGTGTACACCCTGCTGTGCTCACTCTGGTCGATAACCGCCGTTGTGTACTCCACGGCCAGGGACAGCGGCATAAAGAGCTCCGCCGGCAGCTGACTGGTCAGACCCATCAGCTTCTCCCCCATCTCCTCCGCGCTTACGCCGGTGAAATGACTGTTGAGCAGATTGGCCAGAACGGGAAGCTGTTCCCCGTCCACCGCCACAGGCGTGTGCAGCAGCTGGCTTTTCACCCGGCTGTCGTTCGTCATCACCACGGCGATAAAGCTGTTGCCATCCACCGGCAGCAAATCGAAGCGCCGGGCTGTGACGCTCCCCTTTCCCGCCGCCATGGCGTATGCGGGATAGCTGACGATAGAGGCGACCATCTGCCCGGCCTGGGCGATGACGCTGTCCAGCTCCCTCATCTTCCCGCCCAGGGCGGCGCTGATCTGTTCGGCCTCCTGATCGGAGACGGAGCGGCGCTCCATCAGCTCGTTGACGTACAGCCGGTAGCCCTTTGGAGAGGGCACCCTGCCCGCAGAGGTGTGGGGCTGCTCCAGGTAGCCCAGCTCCACCAGATCCGCCAGCTCATTTCGAATGGTGGCGGAGCTGACGGCTCCGCCCATGGCCTGGGCGATATATTTGGAACTCACCGGCTCGGCCGCGTCGATATACCGCTCGGTGACCACCTTTAGTATTTGCTTCTTGCGGGCGGTCAATTCCATGGCCTCTTCTCCTTTAGCACTCCTTTGCCTCGAGTGCTAAAGGCAGTGTATCACTATTGGTTTCTCCTGTCAATAAGATTTGGCCCCTTCTATTTGAACAATTTGTAAATAAACGCCGGTCTGTCGGACGGAGGAGCGGTCAGCGCAGTGTCTGACGGGGCAAAAAGCATGGGAGGCATTGGCAGATCAGCTGATAAGAACCGGGGCGGCCCTTGGACCACCGGGCCGGACGTTTGGCATCAGCTGAATGTCCGACCCTGACTGACTTTTTCGACAAGCTGGGAGCGGCGGACTTTTGTCCGCCGCTCCCCCATACTTTTTGAGTGCTTACCGGATATCATACACGCTGCGGGCGGAGACTTCCCCAACCTCGCCGCGGAGAATCTTCACCCGGCGCTCGCCGGCGTTCATGTCGAAGAAGTTGTCCTCCAGCACCACATCCGCGCCGCACTGTACCTCCACGGATCGGGCGTAGGCGGTGGAGGTGACCACCACCTCGTCTCCCTCCAGACGTACGGTGAGCTGAGGATCAGCAAAGCGGAAGTGCTTGGGCGCGCAGAAGAGTACGCTGCCCTCGCCCACAGCCTCCCCCGCCTGGTCCACAAGCCGGTAGGCATAGTAGCAGTCGTAGGAACCGTACTGGGTGAAGTCCTGCTCCGGCAGCCACACAGCGGTGAGGGCAGGGGCCTCCACGGCGAATTCGCCCTCCTCCAGCACGGAGGCGTCGGGACGGCGGAGGGACCAGAGAACCTTGCCGGTGAAGGGGTGCATAGTTTCGTTGCTGACGTTCAGCCGGGCGGTCTTCTTGGGGTCGATGTGCTCGGTGTTGACGCTGATACCCTCCTGATTGATCAGCCCATCCTCCTGACAAGACACCAGCACAGGGGCGAAGAACCGCTTGGCGTAGTATTGCAGAGCCTTCCACCGGCCGTAATAGTCGATGCCCGCCCAGCTGGCCACCGGCCAGCAGTCGTTGAGCTGCCAAATTACCGCCCCCATACAGCGGCCCCGGTTCCGCCGCCAGTGCTCCACGCCGTACTGCATGGCCTGGGCCTGGAGGAGCTGGGAGGCGTAGACCAGTTTATCCAGGCTGTCGGGGTACAGGTAAATCTGGGATAGGTAGGAGATGATCCGACCGTTGGCGGATGCGTTGCGCTGGTGCTTCTCCATGACATAGGAGAACACGTTCCGATCCTCCGGCAGGGTGAAGGACTGGATGGTCTCCATACACGGGAAGGACTGGAAGCCAAACTCGGAGACATAGCTGAACAAATAGTTCCGGTAGTCGGTGAAAGGCTTGAGTCCGTGCCACACGTCCCAATCGTGGACGTCGCCCCGGGTGGGGTCGTCGGGCTTGTCAAAGTCGCCGCCGCTGGAGGGACTGGAGGGCCAATAGAAGGCCTGAGGGTCCTCCGCCCTGAGCACCTTGGGGATAATGTACTGGAATATTTTAATATAATCCGACTTCTGCCGCATCTCCTTGACCCAGCTGCCAAAGCATGTGAACTGCTCCATCTCGTTGTTGCCGCACCAGAGAGCCAGGGAGGGGTGGTGGCGCAGGCGGCGAATATTGTCCACAAATTCAGCGACGATAGTCTGTTCGAACTCGTCTGTCAGGTTGTATACCGCACAGGCGAACATGAAGTCCTGCCATACCAGCAAGCCCAGTTCATCGCAGGCGTCGTAGAACCAGTCGTCCGGGTAGTAGCCGCCGCCCCAGACCCGGATCAGGTTGCAGTTGGCTTCCCGGGCATCCTCCAGCAGGCGGCGGGTGCGTGCCGGAGTCACCCGAGGCAGCAAGTTGTCCTCGGGGATATAGTCCATACCCATGGCAAACACGTCCACGCCGTTGACGCAGTGGCTGAAGGACTCGCCGTGCTCGCTCTTTACCCGGCTGACGGTCATCGTGCGCAGGCCGATGCGCCGGCTCCAGACGTCCAATTCCGTACCGGTCCTGGAGCGCAGGATCACCTCCACCTGATACAGGGGCTGATCTCCATAGCCCGCGGGCCACCAGAGCCTGGGGTCTGCGACCTCAATGACGCAGTCCTCACCCTCGCCGAAAAACGCCGCGCCGTCCGGGCCGGTAACCGTTACCGCTGCATCCACAGGGGCGTCCGTCAGGTGGGCCACATGGGTGTGGACCTTCAGGACAACCTTTCCGTCTTCGTGGAATTGCTCCACCAGCACGTCCCGGATACGGGCTGTCTCTGCGCTGACAATGGAGATGTCCCGCCAGATGCCCGCGTCCGGCAGCCGGGGACCCCAGTCCCAGCCAAACATGCAGTGGGCCTTGCGCAGATTGGGGAAGCCCCTCATGGCGTCGTCAGAGCCGTCGGCAGGGTTGAGCAGATAGCTCTCCCGTATGTACGCAGTGGGAGAGGCAAAGTGGACCGAAATATGGTTTTCTCCCTCCCGCAGGCAATCTTTTACGTCAAATTCCCAGGTGCGGTGCATATTATTGGTCAGGCCCACTACCGTTTCATTGACGCACACCGTGGCAATAGTGTCCAGGCCCTCGCAGCGCAGAACCACCTGGTCGCCGCAGAGCAGGGAGGCGTCCGCCTGGAAGGAGCGGGTATACAGGAAGCTGTTTTCCATCAGCTTCAGCGCCTCTGTCTCATTATCCCGGTAGAAGGGATCGGGGATGCGTTCCGCAGAGAGCAGGTCATGATAGACCGAACCAGGCACCGAGGCGGGCACGGGGCCGAAACTGCTGCCGGGGATCTCCAGGGTCCACGCGCCGTTCAGTGAGAGAGTTTTCATCTGAATTTACCTCCGAAATTTGTATTCGTCAGCGAAATCGTTTCCGGTACAAAGTGAAATCTGCCTTCACTATACGGCAGAGGTTGGGCAAAGTCAATATAAATTTCATTTGAAGCAATGCAGTTTTTGGATGCTTATGCGAAGCTTTGGCAAATTGCACAAATTATTTGGACATGATGTAAAAAACATGTTCTCTTTATTGACAGGTTCATCCTCAGTGTTTATAATGAACTTACGAAATCGATTTAGAAAAATGCGGCGGAGAGGCGGTGCAGGAGAAATGACCATCCGTATGATTGCGGAAAAATGCGGCTGCTCTCCTGCCACGGTCAGCAAGGCCCTCAACGGCGCGGACGACGTCAGCCGGGAGACTGCGGAGCGCATCCGACGGGTGGCCGCCGAGACGGGCTATCTGCCCAACGCCGCCGCCCGAGCTATGCGTACCAGCCGGTCCTACTGCTTCGGCGTACTGTTTCGGGACTCCGACGGAAACGACAGCGTGATGACCCACGAGTTTTTCTCCCGCATCCTTCACGGCTTCAAGCGCCGGGCGGAGGAGCTGGGGTATGACATTTTCTACATATCCGATCACCTGGGCCGGCGGCGCATCGACTACGTTGAACACGCCCGTTACCGCAACTGTGACGGCGTACTGATCGCCAACACCCGCTTTGAGAGCCCCGAGACCCGGGCACTGGTGGACAGCGGCATCCCAGTGGTCACCATTGACTATGTCTTCGACACCTGCGGCTCCGTACAGTCCGATAACTTCCAGGGGATGCGGGACCTGGTGCGATACGTCTACACACAGGGACATCGGGACATCGCCCTGATCTACGGCGAGGACACCGGCGTCACCCGGGCCCGGCTGTCCAGCTTCCGGCAGACCTGCCGGGACCTGGGGCTGGAAATTCCTGAGGAATACATGATCGCCGCCGACTACCACAGCCCCGAGGCCTCCGAGGAGGCCACCCGGCGGCTTTTGGCGCTTACCAAGCGGCCCACCTGCATTCTCTATCCGGACGACATCTCCTATATCGGAGGCAGAAACGAGATTTACCGGCAGAATCTTCGAATTCCGGAGGACGTGTCCGCCACCGGGTATGACGGCATCGACCTCAGCCAGATTCTCCGCCCCCGGCTGGCCACGCTGAAGCAGAACGCGGACCTGATGGGCTCCAGCGCCGCCGATGAGCTGGTTCGGGCCGTGGACGAGGGCAAGAACTACGTCCCCGGGCGGATCATCATCCCCGGCGCGGTGCTGCCGGGCGAGACCCTGCGGCGGATGGCGCCGTAAGAGAAGACAGACCACTTGCTGAAAAGGGGCCCCTTTTCAGCCCTCCCCGCCGGGGAGGGCAACGACCAGCTGTGAGTGATGGCACTCAGGAAAACCGCGCGGGATAAGCAGAGCGCACGGAATCCGAAACGCCATAAAATATAAGGAGGAAAGATCAATGAAGAAAAAGACCTTGGCCCTGTTGCTTGCACTTGTGATGGCCCTGAGCCTGCTGGCTGGATGCGGGAACAAGAACGACACCCCCGCCCCCACGCCCGACACACCCCCGGCTGATACCCAGACCCCCGACACGCCTGACGAGCCCACTGAGCCCGCCGAGCCCGCGCCTTCGGAGACCACCCCCGGCGGCGACCTGCCCCGTACTGAGACCCTGTACTTTGCCGGCCAGCAGTGGGGCACCGTCAACAGCTGGAGCCCCATTGGATCGAACCAGAACAATGCTATGGCAGTCACCGGCAAGGCGGCTGGCTCCCGTACACTGATGTTTGAAACCTTGTACATGTACAATCCCTTGGACGGCTCTCTGACCGGCCTGCTGGCTGACGGCGACTATCAGTGGAACGCCGACCAGACTGAAATGACCGTAAAGATCAAGCCCGCCGCCAAGTGGTCCGACGGCACCCCTGTCACCGCAAACGACGTTAAGCGCACTTTCGACATCGGCGTTCAGGTCGGCAACGGCACTGGTACTGGCTTTGGCGCTTACATCGAAGAGATTGTGGCGCAGGATGACAGCACTGTTGTCATTAAGGCCGCCAAGAACGACGCCGGACAGGCTAAGAATCCTTTGAAGATTCTGGACTTCCTGTCCGCAACGCTGATTGCTCAGGCTGCTTGGATCGACACCATGGCTGCGCGCAACAACAACGACTCTGTCTCCATCCTAAACGATGCTGGTGACGACGTCGTGTGGTCCGGTCCCTACACCAAGTACTACTCCGATGATCAGAAAGTCGTTCTCATCCGTGACGACAACTACTGGGGCCAGGATGCCTCCATGTGGGGCAAGCTGCCCGTTCCCAAGTACATCGCCCACACCATCTACGCCGATAACCCCGCCGGTGAGAACGCACTGAAGGCCGGTGAGGTGGATGTCTGCCAGCAGTTCATCGGCAACATCCAGGATCTGTGGCTGAAGGACGGCCTGCCCATCTCCACCTTCTATCAGGAGGCTCCTTACGGCATGTGTCTGACCATGCCCACCGCCTGGTACAACATGAACATCCCTGTGCTCGCTGAGAACCCCGCCCTGCGTAAGGCCATCGCCATGGCTGTTGACTATGATTCCATTATCGCCAACGCCATGACAAATCAGTCTCCCTCCTTCGCCGACGTACCTCGCTCTCTGATGAACCCCACTGATGGCGAGCAGGCTTTGTATAACCACGACGCCGTGAAGGACCTGCAGTGGGTTGGCAACGACATCGAAGGCGCCAAGGCTCTGCTTGACGAGGCTGGCCTGGTGGACAGTGACGGCGATGGCATCCGCGAGTGGAACGGCGAGAAGATTTCTTTGAACGCCTGCTGCCCCAACGGCTGGACCGATTGGCAGGCATCCATGGAGATCGTGGCCGCAGCCGGTGAGAAGATTGGCGTTGAGATCACCACCAGCTTCCCCGAGTGGTCTATCTATCAGACCGTGTTTACCCAGCCTGGCCAGACCGAGTATCAGATCTTCATGTACTCCCCCGAGGCCGCTACTCCCTCCAACCCCTGGCAGCGCGCCAATCAGTTCCTGGGCAAGGAGTATGTTGGTGTTGAAAACAACTGGTCTGGCAACTGGGGCCAGTACGTCAACGAGGAGGCCGACGAGCTGATTCTCAAGATCCCCACCACCACCGATACAAATGAGCTGAAGGACATCTACACCAAATTGGTTGAGATTTATCTGACCGAGGTTCCCAGCTTCTCTCTGATGTATCGTCCTGACCAGTTCCACGCAGTCAACGAGTCCGTCTGGACCAATTTCCCCTCTGCTGACGATGGCCGCAACATTCCGCCGATGATGTGCACCGACGGTTACGGCATCGCCGCTCTGTATGATCTTGAGCTGGTTGGCTAATTAACACTTGAAGCGGCCATGCCCGGCTCACCCCGGGCATGGCCGCTTTTTTGAGACTGTATGCAAAGGCGGGTTCAAACAGTTTCAGCAGATACTGCTTACGCCTGTGCATGCAGCCTTCAAATAAAAATTGGGGGGAATATAATGAAAGGCTACCGCAAATATTTCGGGAAAAAGATTCTTTGGTTTGTCATCACCTTTATCATCGCGGTGATCTTGAACTTCGTCTTGCCTCGTCTGATGCCCGCCGACCCGGTGGCGGCTATCACTGGTAAGCTGGCTTCCGGCCTGACTGACGCCTCCGCCGTGCAGGAAATCTACAAGCGCTACGAGGAGGAGTTCGGCACCAACAAATCCATGATTGAGCAGTTCTTCATCTTCTGCGGCAATGCCATTAAGGGCGACTTCGGCACCTCCTTCTCCCAGTATCCCCGTAAGGTAAGCGACATCATCGGCAGCGCCATCGGCTGGACTGTGGCGCTCCAGCTGCCCGCTATTCTGGTGGGCTGGCTGCTGGGCAACATCCTGGGCGCAGTGGCGGCCTATATGAAGAAGGGATTCGACAAGGTGCTGCTGCCTGTGTCCCTGTTCATGAGCAACGTTCCCGCCTTCGGTATGGCGGTTATCCTGCTGGTGGTCTTCGGCGTGACGCTGAAATGGTCGCCCATTGCCGGGGGCTACGCCTACGATATGATCCCAAATATGAGCTGGAAATTCATTGCCTCGGTCATTGAGCACTACCAGCTGCCCTTCTGGTCCATCGTGCTTGTGAGCATCGGCGGCCAGGCGGTGGGTATGCGGTCTATGTCCATCTATGAGCTGAACGCAGACTACGTCAAGTACGCCCGCTTCCTGGGCATCAAGGACCGGAAAATCGTGGGCTATGTGTTCCGCAACGCCATGCTGCCCCAGGTGACCGGCCTTGCCCTGTCCATCGGCACCATGATCGGCGGCGCGCTGGTGGCGGAGATCATCTTCTCCTACCCCGGTCTGGGCAGCACCATGTACGCGGCGGTGACGGCGGCGGACTATCCGCTGATTTCGGCCACCACGCTGATCATCACCATCATGGTCCTGCTGGCGACCTTCCTGCTGGATATCATCTACGGCTTTATTGATCCTCGTGTCAAGGCCGCGCAGGTTGACTAAGGGAGGGATAGAACATGAAAAATACATTACGTCAGGTTTTCCATTCATCCAAATTTGTGGGCGGTTTCATCATTTTTGCGCTGATTCTGCTGACAATGATTATTTACCCGCTCATCAACCCCGGCAATCCCCTGGAGCAGATCGGCGTGGGCACCTTTGCCAAACCGGGCACCTATGTGTCCCTGTACGACTCCCTGAGCTCCCCCCTTGAGACCATGCGTCTGCCCGGCGCAGATGACAAACGGTTGGCCAAGAGCCTGTCGGATGAGGACCGGGTGGCCATGGTGGAGTGGTTCACCGCCATGGATATCAGCGTGGAGGGTCTGGACATCACCGACACGGACGCGATGCTGGATTTGTGGTTCGCCAACTACGATACCAGCGCCAAGCCCAAGGGGATGACCATGGCCAAGCGCAACTACTACCAGAGACTGAACAACAACCTCCTGGACATCCGCGCCGGGGATACCCTGGTGATCGCCACCAACAATGAAGAGACCGGCGAGCTGGAGGAGAAGAGCGCGGTCACGAAGACGGACTATGTGAATATCGGCGAGGTTGCCAACGTGAAGACCCTGCCTCTGGGCACCGACAACTTCGGCCGCGACGTACTCAAGCAGCTGGTCTCCGCCTGCGGCACCTCCATCCGCATCGGTCTGGTGGCCGGTCTGGTGGCGACGCTGATCGGCCTGAGCCTGGGTCTGCTGGCCGGGTACATGGGCGGCATCGCGGACGACCTCATCATGTTTGTCACCAACATTTTCACCGTTATTCCCGGCTTCGTCCTGCTGATCCTGATCACCAACTCCGTGGGACAGGAGCAGCGCGGCGCGACATTGGTCGCCGTAGTCATTGGACTGACCAGCTGGACCTGGACCGCCCGCTCGGTGCGCTCCCAGGTCATCAGCCTTAGAAACCGCGACCACGTCAACCTCTCCAAGCTCTCCGGCCACAGCATGATCCGCATCGTGCTGACGGACATCCTGCCCTATATCGCCTCCTATGTGGTCATGGCCTTCATCCTCCAGGTCTCTTCCGGCATCCTGGCTGAGGCGCAGCTGTCCCTGCTGGGCCTGGGTCCCCGGACCACGACCACGGCTACCCTGGGCCTGATGATGAACTGGGCGATGCTCTACTCCGCTCACACCAACGGCTCCTGGTGGGCGTACTTCCCTGTCATCCTGACCATCACCCTCATCTCGTTCTCTCTGAACCTGATGAACACCGGTCTGGACCAGGTGTTCAACCCCACCCTGAGAGACTAAGGAGGACGCTATGGGAAAGAAAATGCTGGAGGTCAAGAACCTCAAAACGAAATACGTCACCCGCTTTCACGAGGACGTGTACGCCGTGGACGGCGTCACCTTCTCCATTGAGGAGGGCAAATCCCTGGGCATCGCCGGCGAGTCCGGCTGCGGCAAGTCTACCCTGGCCCTGTCCATGATGGGCTATTACTTCCCGCCTCTGCACTACATGAGCGGCGACATCATCATCGACGGCACCAACATCTCCGGGATGAAGCCCGACGACGTGCGAAAGACCATCCTGGGCACGGAGATTGCCTACATCCCCCAGGCCGCCATGAACGCCCTGAACCCCACCCAGAAGATCATCCGCTTCGTGGAGGACGTGATCCGCGCCCACGATCCCAAAGCCGACAAGAAGGAAATCCGGGAGCGGGCACAGGCTCGCTTCGCCGAGCTGGGCCTGCCCAAGGAGGTGCTGGAAAAGCACGCCGTAGAGCTCTCCGGCGGCATGAAACAGCGCACGGTCATCGCCGTGTCCACCATTCTCTCCCCCAAGGTGCTGATTGCCGATGAACCCTCCAGCGCCCTGGACGTGACCAGTCAGAAAATGGTCATCAAAATGATGCGTGAGCTGATGGAGAAGGGGTACATCAAGTCCATGCTGTTCATCACCCACGAGCTTCCCCTACTGTACAACGTCACCGACGACATCATGGTCATGTATGCCGGCCAGATCGTGGAGCGCGGCAGCGCCAAGGAGATGGTCTTCGACCCCACCCACCCCTATTCTCACGGCTTGATGGGCTCCATCCTGGTCCCCGAGGAGGGCACCAGGGGCCACAAGCTGGCCGCCATTCCCGGTACGCCCCCCAACCTGAAGAAGCCGCCGGACGGCTGCCGCTTTGCCGAGCGGTGCAAATACGCGAGGCACGAGTGCCGTTACAGCCAGGTCCCCGAGAAGGAGTTCGGTGAGGGCCGTATGTACCGCTGCATGATGGGACTTGACGAGCTGAAGGAGGTGTACAGCCATGAGTGAGACCATGAGGAGCAAGGATTTCAGCAAAGCCCCCCTGTGCCTGTCCGGCCGGGGTGTGACCAAGGTGTTCGGCCTGGGCGACAAGAAAACCGTGGCCGTAGACCACGTGGACTTCGACTTCCACGAGGGGGAGTTCGTCTCCATCGTGGGCGAGTCCGGCTCCGGTAAGACCACCCTGTCCAAGATGCTCCTGGGCCTGAGCAACCAGACCGCCGGGGAGATCCTCTTCCAGGGCAAGACCCGGGACATCTCCAGCGGCGCCAAGCGCAAGGAGTACTGGAAGGGCATCCAGGCCATTTTCCAGGACCCCTTCGCCTCTTTTAACACCTTCAACAAGATCGACACCGTGCTGCTGGACTGCATCAACATGCGCGGCGGCAAGAACCTGTCCAAAAAGGAGAAGTTCGACATGATGACGGAGGCCTGTTCCTTCGTCAATCTGAAGTTCGCCGAACTGACCAACAAGTACCCCTTCGAACTGTCCGGCGGCCAGATGCAGCGCCTGATGATCGCCCGCATCTTCCTGCTCAAGCCCAAGATCCTGCTGGCCGACGAGCCCACCAGCATGGTGGACGCCTGTTCCCGGGCCACCATTCTGGATATGCTGCTCCAGCTGCGGGACGAGGTTGGCATGACCATCATCTTCATCACCCACGACATCGGTCTGGCTTACTACATCTCCGACACCGTCTATATCATGGAGCACGGCAAATTCGTGGAGTACGGCAAGGCGGACGAGGTCATCCTCGCCCCCAAGGCCGCCTACACCAAGCGCCTGATCAGCGACGTGCCCAAGATCCACGAGGAGTGGGATCTGAGCACCGTGGATGAGCTGAGCGTAGGCTGACCCTTCCTTAGTTGAATGAGTTGTAACACTTGGCAGCTCATATCGAGACCAGCCTTCGGGGACTCGTGTATGCTATAGAGTTGAACTCTACACAAGTGGCGTAGGCATCGGTGACGGTCCTGCTTATTTGGCTGATATTGAGATTGCCTTTAACGCAAGCACTTTTGAAAGTACTACTGCATGGGTTTGATAAGCAGTGCATCATGCTATCTGATAGGGGGGATTTGGGTGCATTGGAATAATTTCCGTTTACTGGACCCTGTAGCCCATGACCAAAAATGGAAAACCACGGTTAAGCCTAATTTTTCGACCTTGCTCATAGCCATACTAATTGTCATTCCGATTGCGTTTTGCAAACCCATTTTATTGCTGGCCGTAGTTCCAGCGTTTGGGCTTATCGGATTCCTTTGGTATCGGCTTGCGAATCGAACATTGAAGAAAATGAACGCAGATAAAGAATCAAGCAACGATGAGTAACATACTCACACTATTGGTTTTTGAAGATGGAGGATAATTTCTATGGACGTAAAAGCCCTTGTAGCCCAGATGACCCTGGAGGAGAAGGCCGGTCTGTGCTCCGGTCTGGATTTCTGGCACACCAAGCCGGTGGAGCGCCTGGGCGTTCCCTCCGTCATGGTCAGCGACGGCCCCCACGGCCTGCGCAAGCAGGATGACAAAGTGGATCACCTGGGCGTCAACGACAGCATTAAGGCAGTCTGTATGCCCGCCGCCTGCGCCACCGCCGCCTCCTTTGACCGGGACCTCATCGGCCGGATGGGCCAGGCCATCGGCGACAGCTGCCAGCACGAGAAGCTGGGCGTGGTGCTGGGCCCCGCGGTGAACATCAAGCGCTCCCCCCTGTGCGGACGGAATTTCGAGTATTTCTCCGAGGACCCCTATCTGGCCGGCGAGATGTCCGCCGCCTACATAAGCGGCGTGCAGAGCAAAAACGTGGGCACCTCCATCAAGCACTTTGCCGCCAACAATCAGGAGCACCGGCGTATGAGCTCCAGCTCCAACGCCGACGAGCGGACCCTGCGGGAGATCTATTTCCCCGCCTTTGAGATCTCTGTACGAAAGGCCCAGCCCTGGACGGTGATGTGCTCCTATAACCGCCTCAATGGAACCTACGCCTCCGAGCACCCCTGGCTTTTGACTGACGTGCTGCGCAAGGAGTGGGGGTTCGAGGGCTATGTGATGAGCGACTGGGGCGCAGTCAGCGACCGGCCGGCCGGCGTGGCCGCCGGACTGGACCTGGAGATGCCCGGCTCCCGCGGGATCAACGACCGGAAGATTGTTGCCGCCGTCAAATCCGGCGAGCTGGACGAGAAAGCGGTGGATCTGGCCTGTGAGCGCATCCTGACCATCAACTACCGTTACCTGGAGAACGCCAAACCCGAGACCCCTTGGGATCAGGAGGCGGATCACCAGTTCTCCGCCCAAATTGCCGGGGAGTGCATGGTGCTGCTGAAAAACGACGGCGTGCTGCCCCTGGATAAGGGGACGAATGCCGCTTTCATCGGCGAATTCGCCGCGAAGCCCCGGTTCCAGGGCGGCGGCAGCTCCCACATCAACTGCTTCAAGACCACCTCTGCCCTGGAGGCGGCAAAGGAGCAGGGGCTCTCCGTGACGTATGCTCAGGGCTACAGCGCCGCCGAGGACCAGGCCACCGATGAGATGATTGCCCAGGCCGTTGAGGCTGCCAGGGCCGCCAAGGTGGCGGTGGTGTTCGCGGGATTGCCCGACGCATACGAGTCTGAGGGCTATGACCGCCGCCACATGGCCATGCCTGTCTGCCAGAACCGGCTGATCGAGGCTGTGGCTGAGGCCAACCCCAACACCGTGGTGGTGCTGCACAACGGCTCTCCGGTGGAGATGCCCTGGCTGGGCAAGGTCCGGGCGGTGCTGGAGGCCTACCTGGGCGGCCAGGCGGTGGGTATCGCCGCCGTGCGGGTGCTCTACGGCGATGTGAACCCCTCCGGCCATCTGGCGGAGACCTTCCCCGTGAAGCTGGCCGACAATCCCTCCCACCTCTTCTACGGCGGCGAGGGCAACGAGGCCGACTACCGGGAGGGCGTGTTCGTTGGCTACCGCTACTACGACAAGAAGGAGATGGAGGTCCTCTTCCCCTTCGGCCACGGACTGAGCTACACCACCTTCGCTCTGTCTGACCTGCGTCTGAGCGCGGATAAGATCACCGACCAGGAGACCCTGACAGCCACCGTAAAGGTGACCAATACCGGCAGCCGCCCCGGCAAGACCGTGGTGCAGCTGTATGTGGGCGACAAGGAGAGTACCGTGCTCCGCCCCGTCCGGGAGCTGAAGGGCTTTGAGAAGGTGGAGCTCCAGCCCGGCGAGAGCAGGGACGTAACCTTTGCGCTGGATAAGCGGGCCTTCGCCTATTGGAACACTCAGATTCACGACTGGCATGTGGAGACCGGTGCGTTCACCGTTGAGGCGGGTCTGTCCTCCCGCGATCTTCAGGCCTCCGCCGAGGTGACTGTGGAGTCCACCGTGGAGCTGCCCCGGCACTATACTGCCGACAGCATCTTCATGGA
Source organism: uncultured Oscillospiraceae bacterium (assembly GCA_910584045.1). Lineage (GTDB taxonomy): Bacteria > Bacillota > Clostridia > Oscillospirales > Oscillospiraceae > Pelethomonas. Next base: position 15,898 of record CAJTYO010000021.1, read on the forward strand.
CATCATGGCCGACCCAAAGGCAGCCAAGGCCATCGAACCCATGCTGGCGGGCATCCGGAAGGCTTTCGCCCCCAACGCGGAGGAGAATAGCGAGGTGGCCGAGGCGGCGGTGAGCAGCGATATGAGCATGGCCATGCTGCAATACATGCCGCTGCGGGGTCTGCTGAGCTTCTCCCCGGATACAGTGACGGACAGCACCATGGAGGAGCTTCTCAATGCGCTGAACGGCTGATTCAGGCAACACGGCTTGTATGGGGGTCCCATGCAAATGGCGGCCCCCTCTTTTCAGACCCTTTTTAGGAGGAGAACGAGCCATGCAATATGGTTTTTTTGACAACAGCAAGCGGGAATACGTGATCGAAACCCCCGCCACACCTCTGCCCTGGATCAATTACCTGGGCAGCCAGGAGTTCTTTTCTCTCATCAGCAACACCGCCGGGGGTTACTGCTTCTATCGGGACGCCAAGCTCCAGCGGCTGCTGCGCTACCGGTACAACAACGTACCGGCGGATGTGGGCGGACGGTTTTTCTATATCAAGGAGGATGAGGGCCCGGTGTGGAGCCCCACCTTCCACCCAGCGGACGCGGCCCTGGACCGCTACCGCTGCCGCCACGGCATGGGCTACACCGTGTTCGAAACAGCCAAGGACGGGCTGGCGGCAGAGTTGACCTTCTTCGTGCCCATCGGTGAGAACTGCGAGGTCCAGCGGGTGGCAGTGCGCAACGAGTCCAAGCTGGCCAAGGCATTCCGGCTCACCGCCGCCGTGGAGTGGTGCCTGTGGAACGCAGTGGACGACTCCACCAACTTCCAGCGGAATCTGAATATCGGCGAGGTGGAGAAGGAGGACAGCATCCTCTACCACACCACCGAGTACCGGGAGCGGCGGGACCACTACGCCTACTACGGAGTGAACGCCCCTATCGCAGGATATGACACCGACCGAGACAGCTTCCTGGGACAGTTTGGCACCTTTGCCGCCCCCCAGGCGGTGGTGAAGGGCAAAACCGGGGACTTCCTGGTCCATGGCGGCGCGCCCATGGCAGGACTAGCCCTGGATGTGACCCTGGCCCCCGGCGAGGAGGTCTGTTATATCTTCGTCCTGGGCTACGGCAAAAATCCCCGGGATCAGAAGTTCCTGGCACCCGGCGTGGTGCGGAAAGACGATGCTCGCCGGGTGATGGAGCGCTTCGTCCAGAACCGGGGGGTGGAGGAGGCCCTGACGGAGCTCCACAGCTATTGGGAGGACCTGCTGGGCAACTACCGGCTGACCTGCGAGGACGAGAAACTGGAGACCATGGTGAACACCTGGCACCAGTACCAATGTATGGTCACTTTTAACATGAGCCGGTCCGCCAGCTTCTATGAATCCGGCACGGGCCGGGGCATGGGCTTCAGGGACAGCTGCCAGGATCTGCTTGGCTTCGTCCACATCGCCCCGGAGCGAGCCCAGGAGCGGATCATCGACATCGCCTCCATCCAGTGGCCTGACGGGTCCACCTATCACCAGTACCAGCCCCTGACCAAGCGGGGCAACAGCGACGTGGGCAGCGGCTTTAATGACGATCCTCTGTGGCTGGTGGCCTGCACCTACGCCTACATCTCCGAGACGGGAGACTGGTCCATTCTGGACCATCCCACCCCCTTCGACAACGCCCCCGGGTCCGAGGCGCCGCTGATGGAGCACCTGCGCCGGAGCGTACGCTATATCATGACCCACCTGGGTCCTCATGGCCTGCCACTGATCGGCCGGGCGGACTGGAACGACTGCCTGAACCTCAACTGCTTCTCCGAGGAACCGGGGGAGAGCTTCCAGACCACGGGCCCCAGCGAGGGACCTGTGGCCGAGAGCGTATTCATCGGCGGTATGTTCGTGCTGTATGGACGGCAGTACGCCGCCCTGTGCCGGAGACAGGGGCTGGACGAGGAGGCCGCCGGGGTAGAAGCGGCCGTTAAGGCCATGGAGGCTGCGGTCAAGGGCCCCGGGTGGGACGGCGCGTGGTTTGTTCGGGCCTATGACGCCTACTCCACCCCCGTGGGCAGCAGCGCCTGCTCCGAGGGACAGATCTACATCGAACCCCAGGGCATGTGCGTCATGGCGGGCATCGGTCTGGACGACGGCAAGGCGGTGAAGGCCCTGGATTCCGTGCGGGAGCGGCTGCTGGGCCAGTACGGCGTGGAGCTGCTGGCCCCGTGCTACACCGTGTACCACAAGGAGCTGGGGGAGATCTCCAGCTATCCGCCGGGCTATAAGGAAAACGGGTCCATCTTCTGCCACAACAACCCCTGGATCAGTATCGCTGAAACCGTGGCGGGCCGTGGAGACAACGCCTTTGACATCTACCGCCGGACCTGCCCCATCTATCAGGAGGCGCACAGCGAGGTGCGGCGGGTGGAGCCCTACGTATACGCCCAGACGGTTGCGGCACGGGCCTCCTTCCACGAGGGCGCGGCCCGAAACAGTTGGCTGACCGGCACCGCTGCCTGGACCTTTGTGAATATCAGCCAGTACATTCTCGGCGTCAAGCCCACCCCCGAGGGGCTGACCATTGATCCCTGCCTGCCCGCCTCCCTGGAGGCATATTCGGTGGAGCGTCGCTATCGCGGGGCGCTCTATCACATCCATGTCCGGCAGACAGGTACCCAATCTCTAACCGTGGACGGAGCGCCGGTGCAGGGAAAGCTGATCCCTGACGTCGGAAAGAACGAATATTATGTGGAGGTAACCGTATGAGCACATTTCCCGAAAAATTTATCTGGGGCGTAGCCTGCGCCTCCTACCAGTGCGAGGGCGCATGGAATGAGGACGGCAAGGGGCCCAACATCTGGGACGACTTCTGCCACGAGATGACCCGCCAGAATGTGAAAAACGGCGACACCGGCGACGTGGCCTGTGACAGCTACCACCGGTACAAGGAAGACGTGGCCCTGATGAGATCTCACAATATCCGGGCCTACCGCTTCTCCATCAGCTGGTCTCGTATCATCCCCGACGGAGATGGCGAGGTCAATGAAAAGGGTCTGCAATTCTATGAAAACCTGGTGGATGAACTCATCGCCAACGGCATTGAGCCTATGATCACGCTCTACCACTGGGACCTGCCCAGCGCACTCCAGGACAAAGGCGGCTGGCTGAACCGGGACATCGTGGCTGCCTTTGGCCGTTACGCAGGCATTCTGGCCCAGCGGTTCAAGGGCAAGGTGAACAAGTACATGACCCTCAATGAACCCCAGTGCGCGGCCCAGCTGGGCTATGGCAACGGCGAACACGCGCCGGGGCTGAAGATGGGGGAGGAGAAGGTGGCCCAGGTGTTCCATATCATGTGCCTGGCCCACAGCGAGGCCTATCGGGCCATTAAGGCCGTGGACCCCGAGGCCCAGGTAGGTGCGGCCCCCTGCGGCCGCCAGTGCTATCCGGAGACGGACACTCCGGAGAATCGGGAGGCCGCCTATCGAGAGACCTTCAACCTGTCCTCCGAGCGGGGTTGGGCCTTTACCACCAATATTTTCCTGGACTCCCTGCTGCTCAAAAAATACGACGAGACCGCTCCGGCCACCGTGCAGAAATTTGCCGAGACCATCGATCCCGCCGACTGGGAGAAGATGGAGACTTTGGACTTCATCGGCATCAATGTCTACAACGGCGATATGGTAGATGCGAAGGGCGAGTATGTGAAGCCCTATCCCGGATTCCCCCTGACCGCCACCAAGTGGAAGGTCAGCCCCGAGGTGATGCACTACTGCGTGGTAAACAACTATCGCCGGTATGGCAAGCCCATCATCATCACTGAGAACGGCCAGTCCTGCAACGATCGGGTGTTCCTGGACGGCAAGGTGCACGACGGGGAGCGGATCGACTTCCTTCATCGCTATCTGCTGGAGCTGAAGAAGGGCATTGACGAGGGCGTGCCGGTGAAGGGTTATCTGCAGTGGAGCTTCCTGGACAACTTCGAATGGAGCCAGGGGTACGACGAGCGTTTCGGCATTGTCTACGTGGACTATCCCACCGGTCAGCGGATTCCAAAAGATTCCGCCGCCTGGTACGCGAAGGTCATCGAGAGTAACGGCTCGTGCCTGTAAAAAGATAAAAACGGGGCTGCGCCGAATAAAATCCGGCGTAGCCCTTTGCGTGCCAAAAAAAGTGGCTACCCCTCTTTTTTGAGGAAGGGGATCGGGCCGAGATCGGCCCGCAAAGTACTTTTCAAGGTACACGCCCCCGAAAAAATGATCACAATTTATTCACGCCTTCGGTGTGAACTCCCGTGGAGCCGCCAAAGGCAGCCTTAGGGCTATGGCGGGCTTCGCCCGCCCAACGCCTGCGGAGGGCTTTTTTGACAGTCTGCGGAGTAGGAGGCGGAGGGCCCCTTCCCTTCCGTCATTCGTTCTCTTCCAGCTCCCAGAGCCGCCGGTCCCGCTGGAAAAGCAGGCATAACAGCACGCCCGCCGCCGACAGGATCAGGAACACCAGGGCCGCGCCGCTGCCCTTTCCGGACCCCAGCAGCCGCGTCAGGAGCGCATCCTCTGCCAGTCCGGCCATGAAGGGCTCGCAGACGGCGTCCACCAGCCAGCCTCCCAGCAGATACCCTACCGGGATGGTAAAAAACTGCAGGGTATTCCGGGCGGCGTACACCCGTCCCTGGAGCTCCACCGGGATATGCAGCCGCAGCAGCGCCCCCAGGTTGGCGCTCATCACCGGGATGAACAGCCAGCCCAGCACGGCCCCGAGGCACCAGACTCCCGGTCCCCGTCCCAGGGCCAGCAGCAGGTTCTCCGTGCCCATGGAGAACAGCAGACTGCCGCAGATGACCCGCACCCGGCTTTTCGGAGCGGGCAGGAGCGTGACCATCACGCTCCCCGCCAGGTTGGCGGCCCCGGTAAACGTCTGCAAAACGCCCAACGCCGTCTCCCCGCCGCCGGAGCGGGAGAGGACCATGGGCGCCAGCGCGGCGTTGTAAACGCTGGCAATCAGATTGATGGCCGCCAGGAACAGGATCATATCCAAAATCCCCCTGTTCCGCCGCAGCCACTGCACGCCCTCCCAGGCGGAGCGCAGCACGGGAACCCTCTCCTTGGGGCCGCTCCCCTCCGGAAAGCGGATGATAAAGAGGACGCTCCCCACCGCCGCCCCACAGGTAACGAGGTCGATGGCGATGACCGCCTCCAGCCCCGCCAGTGTCAGCACGGCGGCGGCCAGCGCCGGGGCCAGCAGGGTCGTCAGGGAGCCGGAGAGGGACCTCAGTCCTCCTACCCGCTGTACCTGCTCCCTTGGCGTCAGCAGGGTCACCGCCAGCTCGGTGGCCGGCTGCTGGATGGTGTTCATGAGCCCGTTGAGCGCGTTGACGCCGTACAGATGCCAGATCTCCAGCCGCCCGGTTTTCAGCAGGACCAGTACCGCCGCCGTGGAAAGCGCGGCGAAGAGGTCGCAGAAGACCAGCGTTTTCCGCTTGTCCCACCGGTCCACCAAGCTTCCGGCAAAGACGCTCAACAGCACATAGGGGGCGTAGGACGCGGCAGACAGCCCCGCCGTAGTCAGGGCGGAGCCCTGCTGCTGGTAGGACCAGATCACCAGGGCGAAGCTGGTCATGGCGCTTCCCAGGGCCGAAAGGGCCTGGGTGCTCCAGAGGATCAGGAAATATTTCAATCCTCTCAGGTCAAACAGTTTACTTTTCATTTCAGACTTTGCTCCTTTTTGTACAGTGTTTGTGTTGCATACAAAACTGCAAAGCCTGCCCGAACGTTATGCGGTTGTCTTCAAAATCGTGTCAGCTCCATGCCGTCCTGTTCGGATCAGACCTTGCATGGAGCGAAGCCAATGCAGAGACGCATCCGCCTCACCTCCTCTCAATCATCCTGTGTGGAATGGGCCCACTGGTAGACTGCCGCAGCGGCGTTTTTGGGCACCACCGCCTTCAGCTCCTCCAGGGAGGCCTCCTTGATGGCCTTCAGGCTTTTGAATCGTTTCAGCAGGGCCGTCCGCCTTGCCTCGCCTACGCCGGGGATGCTGTCCAGGGTGGAGCCCTTGACGCTTTTGCCGTGGCTCTCCCGGTTGAAGGTGATGGCGAAGCGGTGGGTCTCCTCCTGGATGCGCCCGATGAGAGAGAACACCGCCTGGGTCCCCTTGATGCCAATCTCCCGGCCCTCGGGGGTCACCAGAGCTCTGGTGCGATGCCGGTCGTCTTTGACCATGCCAAAGATTGGGATGGCCAGCCCGAAGCGCTCCGTCACCCGGCGGGCCACCTTGGCGTGCTGCTCGCCGCCGTCGATGAGCATCACATCTGGCAGTGGCATAAATTTCTTATCCTGCTCCATATAATGGGTGAGCCGACGGGTCAGGACCTCCTCCATGGACTTGTAGTCGTCGGGGTGACCCTCCAACTCCTTGATGCGGAAGCGCCGGTAGCGCTCCTTGGCTGGCCTGGACCCGTGAAACACCACCATAGAGGCCACGATGTCCTCGCTGCCCGTGTTAGAGATGTCGTAACTCTCCAACCACTCCGGCGTCGACTGCAGGCTGAGCAGCTTCCCCAGCAGCTCCAGGGTCCGGTCCGCCCGTTCCTGACTGGTGGTCTGGCGCTCGGCCTCCTCCCGGGCGTTGGCGGCAGCCATGGCCAGCACCTGGGCCCGCTCTCCCCGCTGAGGAACGCGGATGGACACCCTGTGCCCCGCCTTTTCCGCCAGCAGCTGCTCCAGGACCTCCTGGTCCTCAATCTCCACGGGGATACAGATCTCCCGCGGCAGCACCGGCTTGCCGCCATAGTATTGCAGCAGCAGCGCCGACAGGATTTCCGCCTCATCCTCCAGTCCGGAGGAGGCAAAAAGCTCCGCCTCCCGGCCCGTCAGCTGGCCGTCCTCATAGTGGAGCGCCGCGTAGCAGCACTTAGCCCCCAGGTACAGTCCCCACACATCCGTGTCGGCACATACGCCGGCGAAGACCTTCTGCCGCTTGCTGAGGACTTTAATCGCGGCGATCCGGTCCCTGAGGGCGGCGGCCTCCTCAAATTTCAGCTCCTCCGCCGCCCGGCCCATCTCCTCCTCCAGCTGGGCCGTCACCAGCCGCACCTTTCCCTCCAACAGCTGCACCGCCAGATCGATCCGGCGGCCGTACTCATCCTGTGTCATCTCTGCCCGGCAAAAGCCGTCGCAGCGGCCCATATGGTGGTTGAGGCACGGTCGCTCCTTCCCGATGTCCCGGGGGAAAGTCTTGCTACAGGTGGGCAGATGGAGGGCCGCCCGCACTGCATCCAGAGCGGACCGGGTCTCAAACCGCCCCCCGTAGGGGCCGTAATACTTCGCCCCGTCGTCGGAGACACGGCTGACGATGGAGAATTTTGGATACGCCTCCCGGCTCAGACGAACAAAGGGATAGCCCTTGTCGTCCTTGAGGAGGATGTTGTACCGGGGCATGTACTGCTTGATGAGGGCATTTTCCAGTACAAGGGCCTCGAACTCGCTGCCCACAATAATGGTGTCAAAATCGTTTACCAGTCCCACCATGGTGTGGGTCTTAAGATTGTGGCCCCGTCCGGCCTGGAAGTACTGGCTCACCCGGTTTTTCAGCTTCTTGGCCTTGCCCACGTAGATGACGTTGCCGTCCTTGCCGTGCATCAAGTACACCCCCGGGGCCAGGGGCAGGCTGTTGGCTTTTTCCAGCAGTTCGTCTTTGGTCATTGGCAGTCCTCCGGCATCAGCGGCCTCGTGATATTTTCCCGGGTGATTTTGTCGATCTCCTTGCCGGGCAGTATGTGGACATAGACGTTGATCTTCTTGCAGGTCCACCAGCTCATAGAGAGCCTCCTCTGCATTGAAAAAGACTGCTTCGTCACCGAAACAGTCTTTCATCCGCTGTGTATAGGTTCTTAGTCGCCAAACTCGCCGGAGCGTACCAGCTCAGCCAAGGCCTCCACGGCCTCCTTCTCGTCGGAGCCGTCGGCAATGAGGGTGATCACTGTGCCCTTCACGATGCCCAACGACAGTACGCCCAGCAGGCTCTTGGCATTCACCCGACGCTCGTCCTTCTCGACCCAGATGCCGCTCTTAAACTCGTTGGCCTTGCGGATGAAATAGGTGGCAGGCCGTGCGTGCAGGCCAACCTCGTTGTTGATGGTGACTTCCTGAGTGTACATAGATCAATTATCTCCTCTTCAATCTCAATCTCAACCTGCAAAGACTTGCTTAGCAGCCGCAGGCCGCCGGACGGCCCTTGGCCCAGGCCGGGAGCGCCGACCCATGTTCTATGCATATGTTAGCAAATTTCCCTTTTCCCGTCAACGGCACATTCCACAAAATTGTCTGCATCATAAGTAACTTTGCACACCGTTTTGTGGGAAAATTTACGAAAGTGAACGGTTTTCCATCGTAACATCGTTATGGATTTCACACTCTTGCGGAAAGTATCCCCAAAAGTGTCAGGACTTATGCCTCCCGACACACATCCTATGCGCGGAAAAACAGGAGGTGCGAGCCCTTCCGCGAACCGGAAAACGCCCTGTCGAGAGCTCATCTGCCGTATGTAGGGGCAGCCTGCGGCCGCCCCTGTGCGGAGTGTACGCCGCACATCCATCAGGAGTTTTTCCTGCTGATTGGCTGCCGGATGAGCAGCCGGCCGAGAGCCTTGCCGTCGAAGGGACAGATAGGGTAGAGATATCCCCGTCCCAGCAGAGGCTTGGTGGAGGCCAGCAGGATGATCCACCCCAGCGTACCCAGGATCAGTCCCCACAGGTCAAAGAGGGCCACCAGAATCAGGAACGTCATCCGCGTCAGCTTCAGCGCGTACCCCAGCTCAAAGGAGGGCTGGGCAAAGTTGGCTATGGCCACGAAGGCCATATATACCAGCACCTCCGGCACCATCCATCTGGCCTGCACCGCGAAGTCCCCCAAAATCAGAGCCCCCAGCATACTGAAGGAGTTGCTCAGGGCGTCCGGCGTGTTCAGACTGGCCAGCTTCAGAAGGTCCACCACGAAATCCAACAGCAGCAGCTGCACCAGCAGCGGTACGCTTCCCGGCTCCTCCGGTACGATAAAGCTGAGGTACTCCGGCACCCGGCTCGCATCCTTCACCAGCAGATACCACACCGGCGTGATAAACAGCGCCAGCAGCATCACCGTCACTCGCAGCCAGCGCAGATAGGTCCCCACCAGGGGCGGAAAATAGTAGTCGTTGGCCTCCTCCATGAAGTCAAACAGACTGGTTGGCATAAGCATCACCGAAGGGGAGTTGTCCACCAGCATGATGAGGCTCCCCTCCATGATGCAGGCCGTGGCCGTGTCGGGACGCTCGGTATAGCGCACTTTGGGAAAGGGGTTGTACCACTGGGGCTTGACGATGGCCTCAGCCACGCTCTCCTGGCTCATGGAGATGGAGCCCACATCGATGGCGTCCAGCTTCTCCCGCAGCTTCTCCAGGTCCTGCCGGTTCACCTGGTCCTCCATGTAGGCCAGCACCACATCCGTCTGGCTGCGCCCTCCCACCTTGTGATTTTCCAGGGTCAGCCGGCTGTCCCGAATACGGCGGCGGAGCAGAGCCGTATTCTGCACCAGGGTCTCGGTGAAACCATCGTGACTGCCCCGCAGCACCTTGCCGTCGCTGGGCTCCTCCACGCTGCGGCCCGGGAATTTCTTCGCGTCGATCATGGCGCAGGCGTCGAAGCCCTCCAGCAGGAGGATGGTCTTGCCCAGAAACGCGCCGGTCAGGATTTTGTCGATCTGCTTCTCACAGTCCACCTCGCAGAAGGTGACGCAGCGGTCGATGAACTCCTGCATGGTCCGCAGACCCTCCCCCAGCTGGGCCCCCCGACCCAAAAGGAAGGAGGTAATGCGCTCGATGACCCCGTCGTCGCCATATCCGTCTATGACGTACATCCGCCCCTTCCACTGCCCAATATAGAGATCCCGGCTGATGACGTCGTAGTTCCGCCCCACGCCGAGGAGATGATCCAGCTTTTTCTGATTCTCAGCCAGGCTCTCGCTCAACTGTTCCATTGCTCTTCCTCCTCTGTTTGGATGGTTTCCCCTAGTATCCGCAAAATGACGGGAACTATCCGGACTATTTTTCCGCAAAGGCCAGGACAAAATTTTGCAGTTGACATACGTCTACCACTATGGTATACTGTTGGGTAGACAATAGTATACCACAATGCGAAGGGGCAGGGGCTATGGCGGAGAAACAAATCTCGCTCTCGGACGGGGAGTGGAAGCTGATGAAAAGACTGTGGGAGAGCGGCGCGATGACCATTATGGAGCTGACCGCCGCCCTGCGGGATCAGACCGGCTGGAGCAAGAACACGGTGATCACCATGCTCTCCCGGCTGGAGGCCAAGGGTGCGGTAGCCTGCACCCAGGGGGAGCGGGCAAAGCTCTATTCCCCCGCCTTACGGCAGGAGGACGCGGCCCGGACCGAGACGGAAAACTTCCTGGGCCGGGTCTACGGCGGCAGTCTGGGGGTGATGATGAGCGCCATGGTGGAGAGCCGCAGCCTGACGGCAGAGGACGTGGCGGAGCTGTCCGCCATTTTGGAGAAGGCGGGGTGCAGAGAGGGGTGAAAGAGATTCTGCTGACCTCCTCCGTGCTGATTCTGGCGCTGTTGCTTCTGCGCCGGATTTTCCGCAGGCGCATCTCCCGGCGGATGCAATACGCTCTGTGGGCGCTGGTGCTGGTCCGGCTGCTGTTGCCGGCGAGCCTCCCGGCGGTGGATTTCAGCGTGCTGTCCCTCTCCCAGCCCGTCCAGAACCGGATGGAGGAGCACTGGGGAGCGGAGGAGATCTATGTCCTCCCGGTATCTACCCAGGAGATCACCCTCTCATCCGCGGCTCCGCCGGAGGAGCCGGATATTCTCCTGCCCGTGGAGGGACGCTACACGGCAGTGTCCCATGAGCGGGGACAGCCCGCCGTGCTGACTGCCTATCTTCTCACCCTGGAGGAGGCCATAGGACTGGTGTGGGGGATAGGAGTGGGCAGTATGGTCCTTTGGTTGGCGGGGACCAACCTTTCCTTTTGGACCACGCTGCGGCACAGACGGATTCCCCTGGAGTTCCCGGAGTGCAAGTACCCGGTCTATCTGGTGGAGGAGGGGCTGGTATCTCCGTGCCTGTTCGGTCTGTTCCGGCCCGCCGTGTATCTGACCACAGCCTCCATGGCCTCAGAGGAGGACCTGCGCCACGTGTTGGCCCACGAGGAGGCCCACGCGCGGCAGGGGGACCCGTTGTGGTCTCTGCTGCGGGGAATATGTCTGGCCGTGTACTGGTTTGACCCCCTGGTCTGGTGGGCAGCCAGCGCCTCCCGTGAGGACTGTGAGCTGGCCTGCGACGAGCTGGCGCTGCGAAAGCTGGGGGAAGGCCAGCGCATCCCCTACGGTCAGACCTTGCTGCGGTTGATCCCGGTAAAGAAGCTGTCCGGCGGCGTACTGCTGACGGCTACTACCATGGCATCCGATAAAAGGCGTCTGACCGAACGGATCGCCCGTATTGCGGAGAACCGCCGGATGAGGCGCACAGCCCTCTGTGCCGCCTTGGCGGCAACGGCGGCGGTGTGCGTGGTGACCTTTACCGGATGCAGCGCCTCGGGGACGGAGCCCGATGCCCCCGGCGTACAGCGGCTTGCCATCTCTCTGGCAGCCCTGGACTCTTACGAACCGGCGGAGGTGGAAACGATCCCGGCGGATTCTCTGTTCTCCGGACACCACCTCGACGGCCACCACGGCAAGGCTCAAAACCGGCATCACGCCGGCGGCGGCTGCCGCGCCACGGAGCACCACAACACCTTCGTGTGGAGCTATGACGGCGCCACCTATGTCTCCTGCGCCAACCGCCTTCTGAGCGCCTACCCAGACGATTATTTCCTCGGCTTCCCGGATCAGATGTATGAGGAGGAGGCATTCACGGACCTCTTCGGCTACGACGGCGTGAGAATCACCTATCGCCGGCAGCCCGGAGCGCCCGGGGATGAGCCGGTGAATGACTACTACGTCTTCGAGGAGAATAGAGACGGCGGTGTGGATGTACGTCTGCTGGCCCGGGTATATGGTCAGCCGCAGCTCATTGATCTGGACGGTGACGGGATCATGGAGCTTGTCTCTACCGACGGGCATCTGGCCTGTCAGATTATCTACCAGCGGGGCGGCCGGCTGTACGAGGCGTCTGTGAACCGCTTGATCCACGAGTTCTGGCCGGACCCAGAGGACGCGCCCACATTCTACCGCTGCTCTCCAGAGGACCGCTGCCTGTATTTGCAGAGCGGAAGCGGCTCCACCATGCACAAGCTCTGTTTTGACGGCGAGAATCTGCTGCTGTATGCACAGGACGAGGAAAATTTGCCAGCCGGGCGTTGACATACTGCGGACAATGTGGTATCTATAGGAGAGGACGCTCGGCTCTCGAAGCATATCCTGTTTACCCTGCGGACCGAGGGTCCGCTCTCAATATGAGTATACGATGCAAGGAGGTTATTCCCATGAAGAAACCGATGCAGCGGCGGACGCTGACCCTCGTGCTGACCTGCGTCCTGGCCCTCGCGCTGATGGTCCCGGCTCTGGCCCATGGTCACGGCCACCACGGCGGACGGAGGGGACAGACCCAGGTGACGGTTTGCACCGTCGACGGCTGCGAGACAACGGGCCGCCATGTCCACAACGGCGTGACCTACTGCGGTTATGACCACGTGAGCGGCGTGTGCGACGGCAAATGCCTGGCGCTGTGCACCGTGGAGGACTGCGACATTGCCGGACGGCACGTCCACGACGGTGTGACCTACTGCGGCAGCTGCCATGAGGCCGGCTATTGCGACGGCGTATGTCTGCCCCTGTGTACTGTGGAGGGCTGCGACATTGCCGGACGGCATACCCACAACGGCACGACCTACTGCGGCAACCATCACGAGGCCGGCTACTGCGGCGGAACCTGCGCTTACGCCACTACTACCGGCTGCCGTTACGGCTGCCATCGCTAACACCTGTGCGGCGCGGAGTTTTCCTCCGCGCCGCTGCTTTTAAAATGGCAGAGAAATAGAGTTTTCGTCGTTTTGTCCAATTTATTTATCATTTATTTAGGTGATTTGACCAAAATTTAAGCTCTCCCCTATCTTTTCTTGACACACGGAATGGATGCTGGTATTTTTATTAAAAAGGGGAAATATTACCCGACAACTGCATAGACGGATGAACGATCCAGGAGAGACCGCGCACGCGGCGCCGAAGGAACAACGCCACACTCTCTCAGGCACAAGGGACTGGATCGGGACGAAAATCTGGAAAGCGCCGGGACTCCGTGTTCAACGGCGCGCCGGCGGGGCAACCGCCGCCGCTTCTGCGGCGGTGCGGAATCTCTCAGGTTGATCGACAGAGGCGCAATAAGGAGTTGTTGCGCCCTGTTTTTTTATTGTGCCGGCGATGTACCCCCGTGGACCAGACCGCCTCTTTCCCTTTTTCAGACAGACTCTAAAATTTTACCAGGAGGGCAGCTAATATGAGCGAGCTCAAGCGCACCCAACTCTATGACGTTCACGTTGCCGCCGGAGCCACCATGGTGGACTTCGGCGGGTGGGAGATGCCCATCAAGTATCCCACTGACATTGTGGCCGAGCATCTGTATACCCGCCATGCGTGCAGCCTGTTCGACGTGTCCCACATGGGCCGGATTCTGGTGGAGGGCCCGGAGATGGTTCCCTTCCTTCAGCACGTCCTCTCCAGCAACGTCATGGCCCTGGACATCAATCAGGCCCAGTACGCCATCATTCCCAACGAGGTGGGCGGCGCGGTGGACGACGCATACCTCTACCGCTTTGAGGAGGACCGCTACCTGCTTGTGGTCAACGCCGCCAACACCGACAAGGATCTGGCCCACCTGAACGAACAGATCAAGGGCTATGACGCGAAGATGACCGTCATCACCGGCGACTGGGCCGCCATTGCCGTCCAGGGCCCCAAGGCCAAGGAAATCTTGCAGGTCCTCTCCGGCGGTCAGGCCATCACCGAACCGGTGAAGAACGCCTTGAACACCTTGGATTTTGAGGGTCACACCGTCCGGGTGGCCAAGACCGGATACACCGGCGAGCCCATCGGCTACGAGGTGTATATTGAGAGCGCCGGGGCCGCCTGGCTCTGGAACCGGCTCATAGAGCTGGGGGCGAAGCCTGCGGGCCTGGGGGCCCGGGATACTTGCCGTCTGGAGGCCTGCCTGCCTCTGTACGGTCATGAGATGGGGATGGACCCGGAGGGGAAGGAGATCCCCGTCTTTGCCGTGCCCCTGGCCAAATTCGCCGTCAGCTTCTCCACGCAGAAGGGGGACTTTATTGGCCGGGAACCTCTGTCGAAGCAGTATGAGGTCTTCAAGCGCATCATGAACCGGGATTTCTCCGATATCTCCGGTCTGCCCCGGCGCATCCTGCCCATCACCCTGCTGGACAAGGGCGTCATGCGCGCCGGGATGGGCGTGTATAAGGGCGACAAGCTTATTGGCTACGTCACCAGCGGCACCATGGTGCCCTATTACCGCCACGAGGGCGAGGGCCTGAGCACCGTCATCCTGGAGGAGACGGCCAAGCGCTCCATCGGCCTGGCCATTGTGGACAGCGACACCCTGGAGGACGATCAGGTGGAGATCGACGTCCGGGGCCGCCGGCTGAAGGCTGTGATCCCCCCCTATCACATGCGGGTGGACGCGCCCCCCTTCGCCCGGCCTATCCTCTACCGCCCCGACGAGGAGAATACGGCGGAGGCCTCCGGCGACTGCGGGCCCAAGGTGCTGGCACTTATTGGCCGGGCTATTGAAAACCACGTCTGGCGGCAGGAGAAGTGCGTGAACCTGATTCCCTCGGAGATGACCCCCTCCAAGGCCGTGCGCCTGCTGTGCGCCAGCGACCCCTCTTTCCGCTACGCGGAGCACAAAAAGGTGAAGAGCTTCTATGATGCGGACGTGTTTTACTACCAGGGCACGGAGTTCATCGACGAGGTGGAGCAGCTGCTGGTGGATGAGATGAAGGCGTTCATGGGCTGCGCAGAGGTGGAGACCCGGTGCGTCAGCGGCCAGATGTCCAACACCTGCGTGTTCTCCTCCCTGATGGACTGGAAAAACCGCCTGGACCGCAAGCGGGACCCCAAGCGCCTGGGCTATATTATGAATAACCACATCATCAAGGGCGGCCACCTCTCCGCCCAGCCCATGGGCGCGCTCCACGACTATATCGCTATCGACCCGGTCACCGAGCGCCACGCCCTGGTGAACTTCCCCGTCTTGAAGGACAACATCTACAAGATTGACGTAGAGGAGACCAAGAAAGCCATCGACCAGTACCGCCCAGAGTTCATCATCTTCGGCAAGAGCATGGTGCTGCACAGGGAGCCTGTGGCCGCCATCCGGCAGTACGTGGACGATATGGGGCTGGAGACCACCATCATGTACGATATGGCCCACGTCCTGGGACTCATCGGCGATCACTTCCAGAAGCCCTTCCAGGAGGGCGCGGAGATCGTCACCGGGTCCACCCACAAGACCTTCTTCGGACCCCAGCGGGGCATCGTAGGCGTGAACTACAGAAAGGGCGAGCTGAAGTACGGCCTGTGGGAGACCATCGAGACCCGAGCCTTCCCCGGCAGCGTATCCAACCACCACCTGGGCACCCAGCTGGGATTGCTGATGGCGGCCTATGAGATGAACCAGTTCAAGGACGAGTACCAGAAGGCTGTGGTCAGCAATGCCAAGAGCTTTGCCAAAAGCCTAAAGGCCGCTGGCCTGGACGTAGCCGGCGATCCGGCCATCGACTACACCGAGACCCACCAGGTTATCGTCAACGTGGGCTATGGCTCCGGTCCCGAGGTGGCCATGCGGCTGGAGCGGAACAATATCATCTGCAACTACCAGGCCACCCCTGAGGAGGAGGGCTTCACCGCCTCAGGCGCACTGCGCATGGGCGTGAGCGAGATGACCCGTTTCGGCTTCGGTCCGGCGGAGTTCGACAAACTGGCCCAGATCATGGCCGACTGCATCCTCCGGGGCCGGGAGGTCAAGGAGGACGTCGAGTCCCTCCGCGCCGGATACACCGAGATGAAATACTGCTTCAACGAGGATCAGACGGTCACCGCTCTTAATGAGCTGGCCAGGAAGTCCGGACTGTAAGAGCCATCAAAATATATGAGGAGGAACACACCATGAATTTTCCCGCTGAACTGAAATACACCAAGGATCACGAGTGGCTTCAGGCCATTGACGAGACCACCGCACTGGTGGGCATCACCGACTTCGCCCAGAGCGAACTGGGCGACCTGGTGTTCATCAACCTGCCCCAGGAGGGAGACGAGGTCACCGCTGAGGAACCCTTCTGCGACGTGGAGTCTGTGAAGGCCGTCTCCGACGTTATGAGCCCCTGCACCGGCGTAGTGGCGGAGGTCCACACCGACCTGGAGGATGAGCCTCAGCTGCTTAACGAGGACCCCTACGGGGCCTGGATCGCCAGGATCAAGGATATCACCGCCTATGGCGAGCTGATGAGCGCTGATGAGTACGAGGCGTTCGTAGAGAAATAAGACAGCTGTCGAGATCGGCGCCAGACTGCAGGGCGGGACGACTCGGCCCGCCGCCGGACAGACGCTGGACGGCGTGCCGGGGTCGTCGCGCCCTGCACGATTTTCACGTAGAAAGGAAGAACATTATGGGAACCTATGTCCCCAATACCGAAAGCCAGAAACGGTCCATGCTGGACACCGTCGGCGTTGGCGCGGTGGAGGAGCTGTTTGCCTCCGTACCAAAGGAGATGCTGGTGGACCGCCTGGACCTGCCCGAGGGCATGAGCGAGCTGTCCGTGCGGCAGGCCGTAACCGCCATGGCCCGAAAGAACCGGGTCTATGACACTGTCCTCCGGGGCGCGGGTGCGTACCGCCACTTTATCCCCGCCGTGGTCAAGAGCATCACCAGCCGGGAGGAGCTGGTCACCGCCTACACCCCCTATCAGGCGGAGATCAGCCAGGGCATCCTCCAGTCTATCTTTGAATATCAGACCATGATCTGCACCCTCACTGGCATGGACGTCAGCAACGCCTCCGTCTACGACGGGGCCACCGCCGCCGCTGAAGCCCTGGCCATGTGCCGGGATCGGAAGCGCAATAAGGCCTATGTTTCCGCCTGCGCGGACCCCCAGGTCATCGAGACCATGCGGACCTACTGTTTCGGCTCCGAGATGGAGCTGGCGCTCATCCCGGAGAGAGACGGCCGCACAGACCTGGAGGCACTGAAGGGCCTGCTGGCGGCAGATGCCGCCTGTGTCTACCTCGCCCAGCCCAACTACTATGGAAACATGGAGGATGCCCGGGCTACCGGCGAGATCGTCCACGCCGCCGGGGCCAAATTCATCATGGGCTGCAACCCCATTGCTCTGGCGGTCATGGAGACTCCGGCTGCCTGCGGCGCGGACGTGGCGGTGGGCGAGGCCCAGCCCCTGGGGCTGGACGCAGCCTTTGGCGGACCCTACCTGGGCTATATGGCCGCCACAAAGGCCATGTTCCGCAAGCTGCCGGGACGCATCGTGGGCCAGACCCACGACGTGGACGGCAACGTAGGCTACGTCCTGACCCTCACCGCCCGTGAGCAGCATATCCGTCGGGAGAAGGCCAGCAGCAACATCTGCTCCAACCAGGCCCTGTGTGCCTTCACCGCCGGGGTATACCTCACCGCCATGGGGTCGGAGGGTCTGCGGCAGGCTGCGGCGCTCTCCATGTCCAAGGCCCACTATTTCGCTGCGGAGCTGGAGAAGATCGGCATGCCTCGGGTCCATACCGGGGAGTATTTCCACGAGTTTGTCACCAAATGCGACAGCCCGGAGAAAGTCCTCCAGGCCCTGGATGCCCACGGTATTCTGGGCGGCCTGCCTGTGGAGGGCGGCATCCTCTGGTGCGTCACTGAGGCCGTGAGCCGAGAAGAGCTGGACCGCGCTGTGGCGGTTATCGAGGAGGTGTGCTGATATGAAGCTGATTTTTGAGAAGGGCGCGCCCGGCCAGCACCTGACCCTGATGCCCCCCTGCGATGTGCCGGAGGTAACGCTGTCCCGCCCCCGCACGGAGCCTTTGGACCTGCCCCATGTGTCCGAGACGGAGCTGACCCGCCACTACACGGCCCTGTCCAAGCGGGTCCATGGCGTCAACGACGGCTTCTACCCCCTGGGTTCCTGTACCATGAAGTACAACCCCAAGATCAACGAGGACATGGCCGCCCTGCCCGGGTTCACCCAGGTCCACCC
This sequence comes from uncultured Oscillospiraceae bacterium, assembly GCA_910584045.1. Lineage (GTDB taxonomy): Bacteria > Bacillota > Clostridia > Oscillospirales > Oscillospiraceae > Pelethomonas. The sequence continues at coordinate 34,112 of CAJTYO010000021.1, forward strand.
CCTCCAGCCGGAGGAGACGGTCCAGGGCTGCTTGGAGGTCCTCCACGAATCGGAGAAGCTGCTGTGCGAGATCACCGGCATGGACGCCATGACCTTCCAGCCCGCCGCCGGGGCCCACGGCGAGTTCACCGGTCTGCTGCTGATCAAGGCTCACCACGTTCATCGGGGCGACACGGCCCGGAAGAAAATCATTGTCCCCGACTCCGCCCACGGCACCAACCCGGCCTCCGCCGTCATGGCGGGCTTCTCCGTGGTGAACATTCCCTCCGGGGAGGACGGCTGCGTGGACGTGGAGGCCCTGCGGGCCGCCGTCGGGCCGGACACCGCCGGACTGATGCTGACCAATCCAAATACAGTCGGTATTTTTGACAAAAATATTTTAGAAATTACAAGGATCGTCCACGATTCCGGCGGCCTGTGTTACTACGATGGGGCCAATCTCAACGCCGTTATGGGCGTGGTCCGGCCCGGAGATATGGGCTTCGACGTAATCCATCTGAATCTGCACAAGACCTTCTCCACCCCCCACGGAGGCGGCGGTCCCGGCTCCGGCGCGGTGGGCTGCAAGGACTTTTTGCGGCCCTACCTCCCCGGCCCTGTGGTGGTGCAGGACGAGGCCGGCTATCATCTGACCAGGCCAAAGCACTCCATCGGACGGGTAAAGGACTTCTGCGGCAACTTCACAGTGGTGGTCAAAGCCCTGACCTATATCCTCACCCTGGGCCGGGAGGGTATCCCGGAGGCCGCCAAGAACGCGGTGCTCAACGCCAACTACATGATGAAGCGTCTGAGCGAGAAGTACGATATGGCCTACGCAGGCCCCTGTATGCACGAATTCGTTATGACCCTCCAGGACCTGAAGGACGAGACCGGGTGCTCCGCCATGGATGTCGCCAAGGGCCTGCTGGACCATGGCATCCATCCACCCACGATGTACTTCCCCCTCATTGTCCACGAGGCTCTGATGGTGGAGCCCACAGAGACCGAGAGCCAGGAGACCATGGACCAGGTCTGCGGCGTGTTCCTGTCCCTCTGGGATCTAGCCCACAGCAATCCCCAGGCCCTCCACGACGCACCCACCAAAACTCCTGTTCGCCGTCTCGACGAGGTCGGCGCAGCGAGAAACCCGGTGCTGCGGTACACAGGCGAATAAAAGTGTACAGAGCAGAACCCCCCGCGCAGCGCGCGGGGGGTTCTGCATGTCAAAAAAGTGGCTTCGCTACTTTTTTGAGAAAGAGGATCAGGCCGACTTCGGCCCGCAAAGCGCTTTTTCGAGGTATACGCCCCCCAAAAAAGTACTTAAAATTTAATCATGCCTTCGGCCTGAACTCCCGTGGGGCCGCCAAAAGCGGCCTTAGGGCTATGGCGGGCTTCACCCGTCCAACGCCTGCGGAGGGCCTTTTCTCACTGCCCCGGTCCATGGGAGCGCAGACAGCGCTCCACCTCAGCAGCGCTGGTCAGGCCCATGACCTCCTCCTCTACCCGCCGGGCCTCCGCCCCCGTCCAGCGGGCAAAGGCGGCCCGGACGTCTCCCAGGGCAGAGACGCTGACAGACAGGGAATCCATCCCCCAGCTGATCAGCAGAGGGACCATTCGGGGATCTGCCGCCGCCTCGCCGCACATGCCAACGGGGATTCCAGCCCCCTTCGCCGCCTCGGCGGCCATCCTCACAGCGCGCAGAACAGCGGGCTGGAGGCAGGAGGAGAGCCCCTCCAATGCGGCACAGCCCCGGTCCGCAGCCATGACATACTGGGTCAGATCATTGGTGCCAATAGAGAAGAAGTCGCACACACCGGCCAATGTCCCGGCACACAGCGCCGCCGCCGGTGTTTCGATCATCGCCCCCAGAGCGATATCCCCGTCATAGGGTGTTCCCTCTGTCGCCAGCTCCCCCTTGCAGTCCTCGAGAAGTGCTCTGACTGCCTCGACCTCCTCCGGGCAGGTCACCATGGGCAGCATGATCTTAATATTCCGCCTCTCCGCGCCGGCCCGAAGCAGGGCCCGCAGCTGGGACTTGAACAGCTCCCGGCGGTCCAGACAGAGCCGCACGCCCCGGAGTCCCAGCAGAGAGGTCTCCTCCCGGTCCATGCCTAGACATTCGATGGCCTTGTCACCGCCCGCGTCCAGGATGCGGATAACGACCTCCCGCCCCTCCATAGCCCGTGAGACAGCCCTGTAAGCCTCGTACTGCTCCTCCTCGCCGGGCAGACCGTCGCGGTTCATAAACAGGAGTTCCGTGCGGAACAGGCCCACGCCCTCCGCGCCAGCTCGCGCGGCGGCCGCTGCCTCGGCGGGGGAACCTATGTTGGCGCACAGCCTGTACCGTTTTCCATCGGCGTCCACAGTCTCCCGGCCGCTGCCAGACCGCCGGCGCTCCCTATGGATCAGCCATGTCTCCCTCCGGGCGAGATATGCCTCCCAGGCGGACGCGTCGGGGTGAAGAAGGGCCGTACCGGCCTCGCCGTCCACGATAACGCCGTCCCCGTCCCGGACATGGCCCAGCAGCCCCCCTATGCCCAGCACCGCCGGAATTTCCATGGCACGGGCCAGGATGGCGGCGTGACTGGTCCACCCGCCGGCGGCTGTGAGTATGGCGGCCACCCATTCCCGCCGCAGCCCCACTGTCATGGAGGGTGTCAGGTCGCGGGCCGTCAGCACGCAGTCCTGGGGCAACTCTCCCAGATCCGTCCCCTCCGCCCCCAACAGCAGCTCCAACAGTCTGGCGCGGATATCCCGCACGTCGGCGGCCCTCTGCCGCATGAGCGCATCCTCCAGGTTGTCGAACATAGCGGCATACTGGGAGAGTACCCCATCCGCCGCGGCCTCGGCGCAGGAGCCCCCGTCGATGGCCTCCTGAATCTGCTCAAGCAAAAAGGGGTCTGCCAGCATAGCGATTTGACCAGCGAGGATATCCGCAGCCTCCGCCCCCGCCTGTTCCCCCAGCCGGGCCGCCATAGAGGCAGTCTGTTCGTTGAACCTCTCGACAGCCCGGCGCAGACGCTCCCGCTCTTTGTCTCTGCCGGAGTAGCGGACGGCTGCGTAATCTGCCCCCCTCTCCCGAAGGATAAACACCCGCCCAAGCCCAATGCCCGCCGAAGCGGCGATACCGTGCAGAATCATAACGCGCCCTCCCTTGCGGAATTAATAGACGAACTCCCCCGCTCAACGGGGCGACAAAAAATTTTTGTAGTTTTTTCAGAAAAGGTTGCACATTTGCGTGCAACTTTGGGCCTTTTCCGTCCATTTATGTAGGGAGCACTAAGCGCCAGGCCGCGTGCGGCGGGTCAACCAGGAAGACCGCACAGAGCGCACCTTGACAAATACATACAGAAACAGGCAATATAACACTATTTTCTGATAAAACTTGAAAAGTTTCTTATCGCGGCGTTACACGCCGATGCGCCGCATTCTGCGGCCCAATAAAAGAATTTCCTTCTTTTACTGGGAATTCGTATAAAATCCAATTACGATGGCAGCACCGGCGTCCAGTAATGCTGGTCGAACAGATCGGTAAACCGGTAGGCAGCCCGCGTACTCCCCTCCAGCGGCACATCGCTGATGACCAGCTCCTCCTCTGTCACTGTCAAAGCCTCGCCCAGCAGATAGCTGTCCTGATAATCCCCGTCGTAGCTGTAGTAGTCGCACAGAAACTCCAGCACATCACCGGACTGCAGTCCCGTCTGATTCTTGGCCACCGTATCTGTCTCGCCGTTGAGATACACGGACTGCACGCCCGCCACAAAGCCGCCGGGCCGCTCGTTGTCGAACACCAGAATGAGCTCCGCCCGGCTCCCGTTGTGGAGCACCGGCACCCGTCCGGTGATGGTGTAATTGGTCCCGTCGTCCACGGTAGCGGTGTGGTAGTACGCCACCGGCTGCCCGTTGACCGCCAGCCATGTGCCCTCGTTTATACCCAGCAGGCCCCCCGCCTCGTCAAAGTCGTACACATTATCCAGCATCCAGCCCCAGGTCAATGTAGCCCTCTCCGTCATCGTAGAACATATTCAGCTCCAGGGTCTGTACCAGCGCCCACTGCTCCTCCTCCAGCCGCAGCACCGGCACGCCGTCCGCCCCCTCCTGCCACGTCAGCGTCTCGGCGGGGAAGCGGTTCTCCGTCAGATACTGGAGCGTATCCTCCTCGCTCATGGCCCGGTCGCTCAGAAAGCCGGTGTTGTCCTCCGTAAGGCCCGCTACGCGTCCGAAGCTGCCGCCCAGAAACTCACTCAGGAGCGCAGCGGCTAAGTCGCCGCCGGAGCTTCCCGCACCCAGCAGTCCCTGTAGGGCGGGCAGGGGGGAGGCGGTCCCGCCGGACGCCGCCTGTCCCTGGACCTCCAGGCTGGCGAACTGCCGGATGCACTGGGTGTAGGTCTCATCCATACCGATCTGCCGGTAGGCAGAGGCCGCCCGGTCCACGGTAGCGGGCTTTCGGTAGGGAAAGTAGATGGACAGACCATAGGCGTTGGTCATATTAGAGGAGGTTCGGTTATACTTCACGGCGCTCAGCAGAACCTCCGCCAGCCGCTCCCCTTCTTTGGTGCCCAGGTTCCGTGCCAGATGCACCAGGTCCACCTGATCGATTTTGCTGGACTGAGCGAACTCCCGCGCGCCGCCCCGTGCGTCGGAGACGGTCTGGTACTGTTTTTCCTTAATCAGCCCCGCTGTGGAACGGGAGAAGTCCGTCAGTACGCCGGGCAGCGTGGCCTCCAGCTCCGCCAGATCCACCACAGACAGAGTGGTCAGCTGTCCCCGGCACTTCTGGGCGCAGGTGTCCACAAAACTGTCCACAATATTTTTCCCGATGCGGATAGTGGGCATAGAGGTATCCTGCCCGAGGCTGGTGAGCCAATCTGTGTAATACCAGCCCACCCCCGGCTCCGTCTCCTCCGAGGCGATGAGGTAGTCCGCATACTGGGCCATGGTCAGCGCCGTTTCCGCCGTGGCCATGAGGCAGGCGTCAAAACCGATGAAGTCAAATTTCATCTCCGCGTCCTTCAGCGCTCGATCCAGCCCCGCCAGATCCATGGACCCGCTGGAGGCAAACTTTTCGTCATAGCCATACCCGCTGACTGATCCGCCGCCGTGATCCCAGAGGATCAACCCATACCGGCTGGCCGGATAGTTCTCCTCGCACCAGCGGATGTATCCCGACAGCGTCCCCGGGTCCGTCATAGACACGCTGCCCAAATCTTTTTCCAGGCAGGCCAGCCCGCCGTCCTTCACCTGCCAGATCTGATTGACGGAGCTGCTGACAGCGGAGTTCTTCCACGCCTTGCATCCTCCGGTGTAAACCAGCAGGTTGACGTTCCGCCCAAACCGGGCGTCCAGCATCTCCTGCAGGTCGGCGGTCCCCATACCGCTGTGTGACTCAAGATCAGTTCCGCACATGTAGACCATGATGGTAATGGTGTCCGCGCCGTCCCCCAAGAGTTTGGTGTATTTATTCCGTGCCCCGGGGGCGACCTCAGCGTTCAGCCGTCCCGAGTTGTTCTCGCCCTGCCAGCCGGAGGAGACGCTGCCCCCACCCAGTCCGCCCAGCAGCTCTGCCCAGTCGGCGGATGTACCGCTCTGAGCCGGCTGCTGTCCGGCGGAGGATGTCTGCGGCGGCGCCGTCTGACCGCCCGACGGTCCTCCCATGAGCACGGACAGCCCTCCGCCGCCGCCCAGCAGCAGCACCAACAGCAGAGCGATCAGCTTCAGTCCGCCGCCGCCCCGCGTCCCGGCGCTCCGTGTCCCCATCTCCTCCCGGCGCTCCCCGCGCCCGCTGGCATCGCCGACGGGTCCTGTGCCCAGGCCCTCTCCCCGTTTTTGAACCGTCTTGCCGGGACCAGTCACATGCTTCTCCCGGCCTCTGGGTCTGTTGTTTTCCATAGACGTCTCCCTCTTGATATATTTCAAGCTTCGGATTTTCTTCCGATATTGCCACGCCTATGGTACCATATCCCACTGCAGTTTTCAATTCCCAGTATCTAAATACTTTTTCAAGAAAAAGCATCAGAACGAACTTTAAACTCGGGACTAAAACCATTGCCGTTCCAGGATTTCTGCCCGGTGTTAGGCGGGCAAAGCCCGTCTAAGCCGCCATAGGCGGGACACGGGTAACCAATACCATTAAGTTATAGTTACCCCAGTTGAAAAGCGGTACAAAGGGCATCATCAAAGGAAGAGACAGCGTGAAGGACTTTTCTCAAAAAGCACTTTAGCCAAGCCCAGAAATGTTCAATAGGATTAAGTTCCGGGGAGTAGGGTGGAAGAAAGAGACATCTGCACCCGGCATTTTGGACAGCAAAAAGCAGCCGCTTTTTGGAATGGAATGAAGCATTATCCATTACAATTACGGTTCCTTGTTCCAGAGAAGGCAGAAGCTGGTTGGAAAACCAGAACTCAAAAAGCCTGCTGTCCATCGTTCCGTTATACTGAAACGGCGCAAGAATCCTGTCACCTATCTGAGCAGCAACAATGCCGCAGCACTGATACTTTCGCCCGCGAACTTGCCCAAACACTCGATGACCCCGCAGCGCATACCCATATTCCCGATACAAGTATGTATCTATACCGCTTTCATCCACATAAGCGATCTTTTCCAGCGGTATATCTTTGATCTCTTCCTGATATGCTGCTACTTTTTGCCGATCCTGCTCCTGATAGTTGATCGTCTTTTTTTCTTGTAATCTTATGCCGCCGCAATGCGTCTCGAATGCCGCTTTCGCTGCATCCAAATGCCTCAGCCATTTCTGATTGGTATGCGTCTGGGTGGGCCGCAACATATGCCTTCAGTTTTTCTGGATCGATCTTTCGGAAACTTCTGTGCAGATCTTTCTTTTCCAAATTCCCCGTTTCTTTCAGCTGCTTTTCCCATTTTTGTATCGTCGATTTGGAAACCTTGAAGACTTGATGGGTCGCTTCCAAGCTATGTCCTGCCTGTC